>JAACDD010000063.1 GCA_009937085.1 Bacteroidota bacterium | reverse complement strand
TGGGGACAAAACAAAACCGGAGCTTCCACCGTTAGAATAAACGGAACAACTAATAAAATTTTATATATAAATCCGTATTCCAAATATGTTGAACGGTGCAAATGTATTAATCCTCCTGACAATATTATGGAGCTAAAGGATAAGATTCTTGATAAGTCTGCTGCTAATGATTTGGTGTGTTGGTACGACGGCTGTGATTCATCGAAAGATCCATTTATGACATTAACTAAGCAAAATACCAAAAATCAATGCAGGAATGTAAATTGCATTATTAAAGATGTACACGTAAAAGCAGGAGGAAGTATTAAGGGAGAAGTTGAAATTAGTAATGATTGTGGGTTTAATAAAGATGGAAGCAAAGTAGAAAATGCTACTGATAGTACTGGGACTGGAAGTACTAACTCGTCATCGAGTGGCGAAACTACAACGCCAATACCAACGCCAACACCAACACCAACACCAACGCCAACACCAACACCAACGCCAACACCAACGCCAACACCAACGCCAACACCAACGCCAACACCAAATCCAACGTCAACGCCAAAGAAACCGAAAAGCGCCAATAATAGGATGATGGTGATGGGAGGAGGTTTGGGACTATTCATGTCGGTTATTCTGTGTTTTTGCTTTATTATTATGGCAGGTCTCGGATTTATATTTTTAATGTGATCTGCCTTTTAAAATTTAACTTTGTGTCCGCAGTTAAGACATGTGACAAATGTTGTCATGGGTTCGTCTGCGCTTCGTGTTTGAGCAAGCATCATTTCGGCTTTTCGTGCTCCGCATTTCTTACACTTAAATGCATCCGTACCTTCCTTAAACTCGCGTGCTTCCTTAATCGATTTACGTTTCTGTTCCACATCTTTCCATTTTTCAGGAAATAGTTCAGAATTTGATTTCAGTATTAACTCAAAAGCCTGCTTTGGATTTTTGATCGATGTCTTCAGCTTCGGATTTCTCGTAATATTTTTGATCAAGTCCCGAACCTTGTAGGTGTACAAAGTCAAATAGGGTCCTTTGGTCCATTGACACTTTTTTATTTCAGCAGATCTGCTTTTTTGGAGAGATGTTTTGCTTCTCTGTAGAACAAAATTATAAACACCCTTTTCAACGTGTTCGGCATGGCTTTTTTTAACGTATTGTGCAAGAAGCTTAACAACATCTTTTCTTGGTGATTTTGTTTTAAGAACGTTTTCAATCAAAGAATTGTGCCCTTTGAACAGCGCTCTAATATTGTTTTCAAACAATCTTTCTTCATGACTTTGCTTTGGTATGTCCGAAATATCATCATTGGTATCTAAATTCCCATTTTTTGCTTCGTCCATGTTTATTTATATAGAGCACTTAACATTTTAATTACATCATTCATTTTTTTTCAGATAAACACTATGTTTTCTTGAGTTCGTTCACCCGTTCTGATTAATTGTGCTTGTTAGAATTAACGTAAATATGGAAGAGCAGCTAGAATCTCTGGAACATGTTTATAATGAATATGTAAAAACCCAGAAAGAATTTGATGATGATTTACTTCTAGATTCCATTTTGGATGAACTTGAAATTGAGGAAGACTTGCTGGAAAGTGGTATTATCGAAAAAGAGATAATTGAAAGTGATTTGGGATGTCCCAATTATAATCAAGAGTTTCTGAACTATGATATGGACATGCTTAAGAATGCTGAAATTAAATATCAAAGTCTAATTGCAAAATACTCAGATGCATATTTGTCCGGTTCTGATTGGTATGTTGGTCCTTCATTTATAGATTTTTTTACCACGACTCAGATGGGATACAACAAATACCAAAAATTAAAAAATGTTCAAAAGGTCGGTATTGTTTATTGTGTGTTTTTACTTGCGAACTACTTTTCTAAATACCATGGAACAACTCGTCTGTAAGATATCGTTTCACACGACGTCTCCGAAAAAGCTTTTATTTCGAATATGGCTTTCTTATTCGCCTCTGTCTTGACATTGTAGTGCTTCGCAACATAATCATAATCAAACATCCTTGGAAACTTGTCGAATCCTCCATAACGTTCAATTAT
>JAACDD010000062.1 GCA_009937085.1 Bacteroidota bacterium | reverse complement strand
GACAACACCATCATTTACAAGCAATTTATTGATTTGGTTGGGGAGATTTACACTGCTGAGGTGCATCACATCCGCAACCGTGTAGTTATTTTATTAGACGATGAAGGCAATGAAATCATCTTGCCTAAAGACCGTCAGATTCCATCTGATTTTTACCGCAAAGGCGACAACGTCCGCGGTATTATTGAGAGTGTTGAACTTAAAGGCACCAAGCCAAGTATCATCATGTCTAGAACTGCGCCTAAGTTTTTGGAAAAACTCTTTGAGCAAGAAATCCCAGAAGTTTTTGACGGACTAATTACCATCAAAAAAGCCGTTCGTGTCCCTGGTGAAAAAGCAAAAGTAGCCGTAGATTCTTACGACGACCGCATTGACCCCGTTGGTGCTTGTGTGGGAATGAAAGGATCGCGTATTCATGGAATTGTACGGGAATTGGGTAACGAAAATATTGACGTTATCAATTACACCAATAATACCCAATTATTGATTACCAGAGCCTTGAGCCCTGCAAAGGTTACATCTTTAAAAATAGATGAAGAAAACAAGCGTGTTGAAGTTATGATGGATCCAAGTGAGGTGTCTAAAGCTATTGGTCGTGGTGGATTTAACATCCGACTTGCTGGGCAACTTACAGGGTACGAAATTGATGTATATCGTGAAGGTATGGAGGAAGATGTAGAACTTACAGAATTCTCTGACGAAATCGAAGCATGGATTATCGAAGAATTTAAAAAGGTAGGATTAGATACCGCAAAAAGCGTGTTAGAACAAGATATAGAGGATTTAGTAAAACGTACTGACTTAGAAGAAGAAACAATCAAAGACGTACGAAACATACTAAGCGCAGAGTTCACTAACGAATAACCGCACATTTTTTTAATTTTGAGCGCACAAACATTTTATGGCTGATTTAAAAACGATTCGAATAAACAAAGTACTCCGCGAGTTAAATATCTCGTTGGATCGTGCTGTGGAATCTCTTGCAGAAAAGGGATTTCAAGTAGAAGCGCGACCCACAACCAAAATTTCGCAGCAAGAGTATGAACTTCTTTTAGCGGCGTTTCAAACCGATCGCTCCAAAAAAGAAGCTTCGCACGAAGTTTTTGAAGAAAAGCGTAAAGAAAAAGAAGCGATTCTTGAGCAAACTCAAAAAGAGGTACCGCCAGCACCGCCTGCGCCAAAACCCGATTCGGTAGTGCGTGGAAAGTCTAAACTAGAAGGGTTAAAAACAGTTGGTAAAATTGATTTAAACCCTAAACCTAAGCCTGCTCCTAAAAAAGAAGAAGCTCCAAAACCTGCGCCAGAACCTAAAGTAGCGCAGAAAAAAGAAGAAAAACCTGTTGTTGAAACAGCACCTGAGGCCAAGTCAACGCCTAAGGTTGAAGCAACTCCAGAAGTCAAAACAACACCAAAGGAGAAAACAACTCCTGAGACCAAAACGGAGGAAACGCCTGCAGCCACTTCAAGCGACAGAATTACAACGCAGTATAAAAAGTTAAGTGGATTAAAAACAACCGGTCAAAAAATAGACCTTACGCAATTTAAAAAACCCGCTCCTAAAAAACCTGCTGATGGCGAAGGAAATAAACGTCGCAGAAAACGTATCACCAAAGATACAGGGCCAGGAAATCGCAAGCCAAATCAAAACAGAGGCGGTCAAAAACAACAACGTCCAGCGGTTCAAAAAGAAGAACCAACAGAAGAAGAAATTCAAAAGCAAATTCGTGAAACCTTAGAAAAACTTCAAGGGAAAACCACGAAATCCAAAGGGGCAAAATACCGTCGTGAGAAAAGAGATTCTCACCGCCAAAAATCGGTAGAGGAAGAAGCACTTCAAGAAGCAGAAAGCAAGGTTTTAAAAGTAACCGAATTTGTTACTGTTGGCGAGGTAGCCACGATGATGGATGTAAGTTCTACACAAATTATATCTGCGTGTATGACGCTTGGTATCATGGTTACCATGAATCAGCGTTTGGACGCCGAAACCCTATCTGTAGTAGCAGAAGAATTTGGTTATGAGGTTGAGTTTATCACCTCTGATATTGAAGAAGCCGTTGAGGTAATTGAAGACAAACCGGAAGACCTAAAATCACGTGCGCCAATCGTAACTGTGATGGGCCATGTAGATCATGGAAAAACATCATTGTTAGATTATGTTCGAAATGCAAATGTTATTAAAGGCGAGTCGGGTGGAATTACACAGCACATTGGTGCATATGGTGTAACGCTGAAAAGCGGTCAAAAAATTGCGTTTTTAGATACGCCTGGTCACGAAGCTTTTACCGCGATGCGAGCTCGAGGAACACAGGTTACTGATTTGGTAATTATTGTTGTTGCTGCCGATGATAACATCATGCCGCAAACCAAAGAAGCAATTAGCCATGCGCAAGCAGCATCGGTTCCTATTGTATTTGCCATCAACAAAGTAGACTTACCTGCCGCAAACCCAGAAAAAATCAAGGAAAGCTTGGCAGGGATGAACTTGTTGGTAGAAGACTGGGGCGGTAAAATTCAGTCGCACGATATTTCTGCAAAAACAGGTCAAGGCGTTGAAGAACTTTTAGAAAAAGTACTGCTTGAAGCAGAACTATTAGAATTGAAAGCCAACCCCGACAGAGCCGCTCAAGGTACAGTTGTAGAGGCGTATTTGGATAAAGGACGTGGTTATGTTTCCACTATTTTGGTACAAACGGGTACGCTAAAAATCGGCGATTATATTTTGGCGGGACGTCATAGCGGGAAAGTCCGTGCAATGCACGACGAGCATGGACGTGAAGTTACCGAAGCTGGTCCATCAACACCTGTTTCTATTCTTGGACTTGATGGTGCACCACAAGCAGGAGATCGATTTAACATATACACAGACGAACGCGAAGCAAAGCAAATTGCTGCAAAACGAACCCAACTTGTTCGTGAGCAATCGGTGCGAACGCAACGTCACATTACGCTAGATGAAATTGGACGCCGTATCGCGTTAGGTGACTTTAAAGAACTTAACATTATTCTCAAAGGTGATGTAGATGGTTCTGTTGAAGCATTGACCGACTCATTCCAAAAACTTTCTACTGAAGAAATTCAAGTAAATATCATTCACAAAGGCGTGGGTGCGATTACGGAATCGGACGTACTTCTTGCATCGGCTTCTGACGCCATTGTCATTGGATTTAACGTGCGCCCCATGGGAACAGCACGCCAATTGGCTGAAAAAGAGGAAATTGACATTCGAAGCTACTCTATTATTTATGACGCCATAAACGATCTTAAAGATGCCATGGAAGGGATGCTTTCACCTGAATTTAAAGAAGAAATTACAGGGAATGCAGAAATCCGTGAGACATTTAAAATCTCAAAAATTGGAACTATTGCAGGTTGTATGGTAACCGATGGAAAAATTCTACGCAATTCGGGAGTTCGTATAATTCGCGAAGGTGTAGTAATTCACACGGGTTCTTTAGAGTCGCTTAAGCGTTTTAAAGACGATGTTAAGGAAGTGAGCAAGGGCTACGATTGTGGATTGCAAATTAAAGGATATAACGACATTAAAGAAGGCGATGTTGTAGAAGGATACCAAGAAGTTGCTGTCAAGAAAAAGCTAAAATAAGCTTAAGGTTTTAGCACAAAAGCGGCTTTATAGCGACGTTTTATTGTAGCTAAAACTTCTAACGCTTCGCGTTCCGTGGCAAAATATCCTGCGCGTATTTTATAATTTGGTGTTTCAAAAACAAGACGTGCAGCTAGATCTGGATAATCCATTTCAAACGCTTCTAAAATAGCAGTAGTAGACTCATAATTTCCGTAGTGAACCTGAATTGTAAATTGCTTCTTTTCGGATGCTTCTCGATCTAAATCGATTTTCTTTGCTAAAAGTTCAGTTAGCTTTTCTGGTACACTTAACTGTGTTTTCCCTTCTTGCGCAAACACAACTGTATTTAAAATAGATAGGGCACATACAATCAAGTGGTTAAAAGGTGTTTTGCAGCATTTCATATTGGCACAAAAATACACGATTATTTAATTAATTTTTGTTAAAAATAGCCTAAACATGATTTTTGTAAACTACTTAAAATCAACATAATAGCATATTATTTAGACAAAATATAAATTATATCTTTAAGCGTGTTGTGGTTTTTAAAATGAGGTCTGTGTCGTAATTTTGCTGTCTAATTCGAATGGTTCGAATTATATCAACAACTAACCACCTATGCACAAGGACAGCTTTCTGGCTCACCTTCCGTTACTGATTCTCTCTTTTTGTTTCAGCTTTGTTGTTGCCGCACAAGAACCCGACGTTCAAAAGGGTAAGGCATTATTTAATGCTAACTGTGCTGCATGTCATAAATTGAACAAACGTGCTGTAGGCCCTGCGCTTGCCGGCGTTAGCGCTAAGTACGACAAAGAATGGCTTTACAGTTGGATTAAGAATTCTACGGCAATGGTTAAGTCTGGTGACGCGCAAGCAGTTGCCATTTATGAGGAATACAACGGTTCTGTAATGACCTCGTTTCCACAATTATCAAATGAGGATATCGACAATATTTTGGCGTACACCGATTATACGCCACCAGCTACAGCTGCCACTGCGCAACCAGTAGCCACTGTCGCTCAAACTGAAAGTAGCTTGGGCAACGATCTCATTCTAGGCGTACTTGTGTTGGTACTTGCTGCACTTGTGGTCATGTTGTTTTTGGTTACCAAAACACTTAAGCAATTTGCTGCTGCTAACGGCATTGAAATAGAAAAAGCAGAAAAACCAAAACGCACACCACTTTGGAAAGCCTACGCACAAAATCCATTTTTGGTATTTGTAACAGTAGTGTTCTTGCTGCTCTCAAGTGCTTATGTTGGCTATAGTTATTTGATGCAAGTAGGGATTGACCAAGGATACATGCCTATCCAACCGATACATTACTCGCACAAAATCCACGCTGGTGCCAACCAAATTGAGTGTAAGTATTGTCACTCATCGGCGCGCGTTTCAAAGCATTCTGGAATTCCTTCTTTAAATGTGTGTATGAACTGTCATATGAACATTGCAGAGTATAATGGGGAAGAAGATTTAGAAAAAGGATACACAAAAGAATTTTATACCAACGAAATCAAAAAGCTTTACAAAGCAGTGGGTTGGGATGAAAATACGCAAAGTTACACGGGTGAAACACAACCTGTGAAGTGGGTACGTATTCACAACCTTCCAGATTTTGTATACTTTAACCACGCACAACACGTTTCTGTGGCAGGAGTTGATTGTCAAAAATGTCACGGTCCTGTTGAAGAAATGGAAATTATGTACCAGCACTCTTCATTGACTATGGGCTGGTGTATTAATTGTCACCGAGAAACAAATGTGAATATCAAAGACAACGCATATTACACCAAGATTCACGAGGAATTATCTAAAAAATACGGAGTAGAAAAACTCACCGCAGCCCAAATGGGAGGATTAGAATGCGGTAAGTGTCACTATTAAGAACTAGCATATGCCCAACCAAAAGAAATACTGGAAAAGCGAAGTTGAGCTAAATGAGGAATCCACTTTAGTGGACGAACTTAGCCAAAAAGAGTTTGCACAAAAACTTCCTGAAGATGTTCTTGGATCGACCGAGCTTCCAGAAAGTGATACTTCTCGCCGTGACTTTTTAAAGTACATGGGCTTTAGTACAGCTGCAGCTACCTTGGCTGCCTGTGAAGGTCCTGTAAATACATCTATTCCTTACGTTGTTCAGCCAGAACAAATTATCCCGGGAATTGCAAATTATTATGCAACTACTATAGTTGATGGGTTTGATACGGCAAGTGTACTTATCAAAACGCGTGAAGGCCGACCCATTAAAGTTGAAAATAATACAGATGCACCTGTAAATAATATTGCAAATGCGCGTGTTCACGCTTCGGTATTGTCGCTTTATGACAGTATGCGTGTGCAAGGGCCAACGCAAGCAGGAGTTGATGTAAGTTGGGAAATATTAGAAGCTAGCGTTCAAGAACAGTTAACTCAATTGGCAGATGAAAAATTGCCGGTTGCGCTTATTACGCCTTCGTTAGCAAGTCCAACTACATCGAAAATTGTACGTGATTTTCAAGCGAAGTTTCCAAACGTAACCCATTATGCTTATGATGCTGTTTCTGAAACGGCTGCACTTAATGCATTTGAGAAAGCGTACGGAAAACGCGCTCTTCCTAGCTACGATTTTAGTAAG
>JAACDD010000061.1 GCA_009937085.1 Bacteroidota bacterium | reverse complement strand
AACGAGGTAGGGATTGCCAACGGCAACAACGCACCGCCTTCTTTGGCAAGCACCAAGCCTATTCGGATTTTACTCACATGGGCAACAATATCGTTTGCTTTGTCGACTTCGGCTTCCCAAGAACGAACTACTTCTGCAGGGAAACTTTGGGCAACATCAACAGCTGTTTCAGTATATATTTTTGTAGAACTTGATGGATAAACGCCAATTGCAGAAGCCGAAATAAAATGCGTAACGCGGTGGTTTTGGAAAGATTTTAACGCATCGACTAAAAGGCGTGTGCCTAAAACCCTACTGTCAAGAATAGATTTTTTTGTTTTTGAGGTCCAGCGTTGGGCAATTTTAGCTCCTGCCAAGCTAATAATGACATCGACTCCATTTAAGGCCTTACTATCCAATATACCCTTTTCGGGGTTCCAATGAAAAGTCGTGATATTCGACGTAAAAGCTGCAGTATTGGTACGTGTAGTGAGTATAGAGATTTGATACCCCGCATGTTTCAGAACTTGAACAAGTGATTTCCCCACAAGTCCGGTAGCGCCTGAAATTAAAATTCGCATTCTTTTTTTTTTGTAAATGTACATCAGATGGTGTGTACACCCAAGATTTTCCTACTTTTGTTCTATGGAACAACACATAAACATAATAACTGCGTCTGCATCCTCAATAGACTCGGTTAATTTTGATCATTTGGATTTTGGTTCGACGTTTACGGATCATATGTTTGTCTGTGACTATAAGGACGGCAAATGGGAAACACCCCAAATAGTCCCTTATGCTCCCATGCAAATTTCTCCAGCTGCTAGTGTTTTGCATTACGGTCAAGCCGTATTTGAAGGCATGAAAGCGTTTAAAGACGATAATGACGGCGTATGGTTATTCCGTCCAGATCAAAATGCCAAACGCATTAACAAATCTGCGGAGCGTTTAGCGATTCCTACTTTTCCCGAAGAGCTCTTTTTGGAAGGGATGAAAAAACTTATCACGCTGGATAAAGAATGGGTAAAAGCTGGTGGAGGAAAATCACTTTATGTTCGACCATTTGTGTTTGCCTCAGAAGCAGGCGTTCAAGCCTCTGCAGCTCGGGAATACCGTTTTATGATTATTTGTGCTCCTGTAACAAGTTACTATGGCGGTGATGTTCGCGTAAAAATTGCAGATCATTACAGTCGCGCTCCACAAGGTGGAACTGGCTATGCCAAAGCAGCAGGCAACTACGGTGGACAATTTTATCCCACGCAACTTGCTAAAGCAGAAGGCTATCAACAAATTATTTGGACCGACGCTGCTACACACGAACATATTGAAGAAGCTGGAACAATGAACCTGTTTTTCAGAATCGGCGATACTTTAATCACAGCACCGACAAGCGACAGCATCCTTGATGGCGTTACACGAAAAAGTATTCTTGAACTAGCTGCGCACCTGGGCATTAAAACAGAAGTGCGTGCGCTAAGAGTTTCAGAACTTATTGACGCTAAAAAATCAGGCGAATTGCTTGAGATCTTTGGTAGTGGAACCGCAGTTGTCATTCAGCCCATTATTGGATTTGGCTACAAAGGAACAGATTACGATACGCCGCTTCCCGACAATAGCTTTGCGGAAAAACTTAAAAATGCCTTGGTAGACATTCAGTATAACATTTCCGAAGATCCATTTGGTTGGCGCTTCAACGTTTGTAACTAATCCAAAAACTGATTGAGATTGGGTCTACGATAATTAGGTCCTTTCATAACCTTACCATCTTCTCTGTAAATTGGTTTACCGTCTGCGCCGAGCTTACTCATATTACTATCTTGGATTTCATCGAAGACTTCTTCAATAATATGTTGCATCCCGTGCGAGAGTATTGTGCCGCATAAGATGTATAACATATCCCCTAGGGCGTCTGCCACCTCCACCAAGTCGTTTGTGTTTGCTGCTTCGAGATACTCATTATTCTCTTCAGCCATCAGTTTATGACGTAATTCATTTATTTCTTCTGAAATGTGCCCGACAGGTGTATTTGCCATTCCCACACCAAAAGCAGTATGAAATACTGCAACTGCATCTAATTGTTTTTGCATTTTTTTATAGTTTCGCTAAAAATAACGCTATGTTCTCCACGGGTCAATTGATTTTCGCACTTTTTTTCGTTTTTGCATTCACAGCTGTCATTATATATAGTTATATAAAGGACAAGCAAAAAAGTAAAGCTTATTTTAAAGGAAGCTTTTGGGTATTAATTGGCTTTTTGATTTTTGTGGGGCTTTTAGTTGGATTAAAGAGCATCGTGTAAATGAGTATACAATCTTTAGTACTCGTTTTTGTTGGTGGCGGTTTTGGAAGTATGGCACGATTTGGTATCGCTAAACTTCTACATCAAGTTTCTATCGACTTCCCTTGGGCTACACTTTGTGCAAATGCCGTTGGATGTTTTGTTATTGGGATGCTTATGGGAGGTTTCCATGAATCAGGTGTTTTGAGTGAACAGCAAAAACTTTTGCTTGTTACTGGTTTTTGTGGGGGTCTTACTACTTTTTCAACCTTTACGTTTGAAAACTACGCCTTTATTAAGGGGGGGCAGCTATTACATTTCTTTGGGTATTCCGTTTTAAGCTTTGGACTTTGTCTAGGTTT
>JAACDD010000060.1 GCA_009937085.1 Bacteroidota bacterium | reverse complement strand
TAACTGAATCTGGTGCATCACTAGGGTTAGTTAATTGGGTTGTGTTTGTAACCTTTGCCAATCCTAGGAATGCTCCTTTACCGTTTATTGTAATCGTACCTGCAGTTGCATCATGTGTATAGGTTGCCGCCGTTGATGCGTCGTGTGGAAACACAGGTGCGCCACATCCTTCAGCTGCACCTTGCCATGTTTCTAACCATGTGTCAGCACCTAATACATTTTCAAATGAACCATCTGCGTTGAACACATATTTGTCGTCAAACAAACACATACGAGTTGTTACATCTTCAGCACTATTCGACCACCAACTTGCGTCGTTTTTATTTGGCCCTACAAAAAATGCACTCGCTTGTGGAGCTAATTTCCAAGTTCCTTCAATTGGTGAAGCGGGTGTGTCAGGTACCTCAACTACATACACTATTGTGTGCTCTTTCGTAACGGAAACATCTTCTTTTCCGTCCAAAGCCGCAGTTACTGTAATGGTATATGTTACAGATTCTGCTGGGTAGGTATAGCTTACCATAGGTCCGCTTGTTTGAAAAACGTCTGTGTCGTCAGTAACAGCTGGGTCACCAAAGTCAACCGTATATACAATACGCCCATCACCAGGAACTGTAGTAGGAAGAACTCCCGTTTCAGTGCCATCGGCGTTAAGTGTTGCTACGGTAAAGTCTAGACCCGCTATAATGCTAAAGTCTTCTTCTTCTGTACAAGCAAAAGGAATGCTTAGTAGTAGGAATGATAGGATGTAAATCCCTTTATTTAATAGTTTCATTGTATTCTGTTTTTAATTAGTTTAATATCCTGGATTTTGTCCCCAACGCTCCTCGGCAAGTGCCAATTCTAATTCTATCAGTGGAATTGGGAAAATTTCATTTTTGTTTTCAGTAAAGCCGTCAATGGCTGCAGCTGCTTTTTTAGTACGAACTAAATCGAAAAAGCGGTGGCCTTCGCCTGCTAATTCTTTGCGTCTTTCCGTATAGATAGCATCTAACAATGCCCCTTCGGAAGCCGTGTAATCTTGGCTGTTATCGCCATAGGCACGTGCTCTTACTTGATTAAGGTAGTTTTCGGCATCAGTACCACTACTTTGCGCCTCAGCTTCAGCTGCCATAAGCAGCACATCAGCATAGCGAATAGCACGGTAGTTGTTGTCGTAGTTTAATGGATCAGAACCTGCGCGTTTTGGTTCTTTACGCGGCATATATTTCTTGTTAAACAAGCCCGTATCGTCTCTACCTATAGAATATCTGTCTTGTTCTTCTCTTATGTCATAGAACGTTACATCACGACGTGCATCTGAATCATCGAACATATCATATAGCGCAACTGATGGCAAACAGAATCCCCAACCAGCATCATAAACGGGATCGTCATATGGTGAACGAGGCCCATTAAACTTTGGGAAATAGGTTCCGTTGCTTCCATTAATATTATCCCAACCTGCTGCTTCTACACTTGAGTATTGAATTTCAAAAACAGCTTCTGAGCCGTTCTCCCCATCAATTTCAAACATATTGGCATATTCATCGCCAGTAGTCAAGGTGTATTGACCACTTGAAATGACTTGATTAAGTGTCGTGGCAGCATCGCCAAACTTAGTTGCATCATAGGTGCCATGATACAAATAGACTTTCCCCAAAAGGGCTTGCGCAGCTCCTTTAGTGGCTTCATACGGCCTGTCTTGTGTTGCCGGAAGGTTTGGAATTGCTTCCAATAAATCTGCTGCAATAACGCCGTATGCAGTTGGAATATCCGCAATACGTACCATGGAAAACTCATCTTCGGTTAAAATGCGTTCGTCTGACAAACGAGTAACCCCGTCACGTTCCTCCGTTTTAAGCGGCACGTTTCCGAAAAACTTAACCAACTCAAAGGTGTAATAGGCGCGAAGAAAATATGCTTCAGCAATGATTTCGTCTTTGCTTGCAAAATCGGTTTTGTCTTTATTTTCAAGTACATAGTTTGTACGATTTAAACCGGCGTACATCAGCCCCCAAATGTCACGTAACTGATTTTCATCTGCTGGACTAACCGTCATTTTGTCTATATATTGAAGGGTAGGCTGGTCAAGGTTAAACGAATCCCCACCGGCAGCATAATCGTCAGAAGCTACCACGCTGGTAAGCGTATTCCAGAAGGTTGCTTGAAGTAAATCATAAGCACCAATTAGTGCGCTTTGATATTCTGCTTCTGAATTAAAATAATTGTCTGCGTTTGAACCATCAGGCTCAACTTCAGTAAATGTGTCGCTACAGCTTACAGAACTAAGCAGTATAACACTCAATAGTATGTATGTTATTTTTTTCATGGTGATTAAAAATCTAAGTTAATTCCTAATAAATATGTTTTGGCTACAGGATAGAAACCTTTGTCAATACCGCCTCCTAATGCAGCACCCGTATTGGCTGATGGATCATATCCATTATAGTCTGTAATGGTAAACAAGTTGTTTCCAGAAACATATAAGCGAAGCTTTTTAATGCCTGAATTTTCGTTTAACAAACTCGCAAAATCATATCCCAACTGTACATTTTGCAATCGCAAGAACGAAGCATCTTCTACATGGAAGTCCGAAAATTTATCGGTATTGATATTAGCACCTGAAACAGCTCTAGGAATGGAGTTACTTGTTCCAGAACCTTGCCATCTTCTTAGCATATAGGTACCGCGGTTGGCGTATAAATCTTTACGTTCATAATCACGTACTAACTCATGACCAAGCGAAGCAAATGCATAGGCGTTAAAATCAAAGTTTTTATAGGTAAACCCAAGATTAAGTCCCATTTCAACGTCTGGAATTGGATCTCCAATATGGGTTCTATCAGCATCTGAAATCTTACCATCTCCATTGGTATCTACAAAACGTAAATCTCCTGGTGCGGCGTCAGGGTGATAAACCGCATCCGCGTCTGCATCAGGGTTTGCTGCAAGAAAAGCAATATTTAATGCATCTAATTCGCCTTGCGTTTGGTAAATACCATCCGTTTTGTAACCATAATAGCTTCCAAGTGCAAAACCTGGTTCCATGCGGGTAATACCCGTTTGGCTAATTCCAACTCCATATTCTCCGCCGACAGGCGTCGTTCTACCGTTAAGCGAAAGCACTTCGTTGTCAATGGTGGTGAAACTAAAGTTTATGTTATAATCAAAGTCATCTCCCGCAGCACCATAATAGCCTAACCCAACTTCAATACCTTGGTTTTGTACGGTACCTGCGTTTACAATTGGCACACCAGCACCTGGAGCCGAAACACCTGTAAGCGCTGACGCCTGTGGGCTCAACAATAAGTCCTTTGTTTTTTTGCGGAATGCGTCTGCTGTGATGATTAGTTTTTGATCAAACAAGCGTAAGTCTACTCCAACGTTAGCGGTTTCTTGTTCTTCCCACTTTAATATATTATTCCCAAGTGTACCAGATGCTGCGCCATATAATAAATCATCTGTGGCATCTACATTGTCTCCTGGATCAACAGTTGCCTGTCCATTAAGTCTGGTTACAAATCCAAAGGAACCAATTCTATCGTTTCCTATAATTCCATAACTCCCTCGGATTTTAAATTGGTTTATCCAGTCGATGTTCTGCATAAAATCCTCTTCGGCTATGTTCCAACCCACAGAACCTGAAGGAAAGAAACCAATATTGTTTCCGTTTTCAGCAGAAAATTGAGAGGATACATCACGTCTAACAGACGCAGAGAATAAGTATTTGTCTTGATAGCTGTACTGAACACGCGTAAACGCAGAAGAAAGACGACTGTCAAACCAGTCTGCACCGTTGGCTAATTGGTCTTCATTGAATCGGGGCTGAATAGTCATTCCTGCATCCCATACCGTTTGTCCTAATTGGTTGGTGCCTGTTGTTGTTCTCCCTGTATTTCCGTAAAACAGTCCTTCTGTTTGGTAAAGCGATGTTCCTAATAAGACTTTAAGGTTATGTACATCATCGAAGGTGTTTTCGTAGGTAATATAATTATCCCACATCCAGTCCGTGTAATTTGCTCCGTTGTCAATTACTTCATTTCCAATAACGTTGGCAGCTTTGCCGTTTCCGTAATTTTGCTCGGGTCTAAATACATCATCTAAAACAGTAGCATGGTTGTAATTAAACTTAGAGGTTGCCGTGAAATTTCCCCAAAAGGTGTAATCCGCTCCGAAAATTGCCGACCAGCGAGAACCACGAGAAGTGTTATACGTATTAGCAATTTGAGCAACAGGGTTAATAAGTTCAATTTGCGATACGTCGTTTGCTAAAGCAAAATTGCCATCCGTATCGTAAACTGGCATGGTAGGGTTTAGGTTTACCGCATTATACAGTACAGCCCCAATGCCGCCTTCTTGTAAGTTTTGCTTACTTCCTTCAAAATAAAAGAGATTAGCACTTAATTGAAGATTTTCTAAAACATCGTATTTGTAGTTCATTCGAGCGGTAACGCGTTCGTAGTTGTTACTGCTTCCGCCTACAATACCGTCTTGGTCTAAGTACGAAACCCCAAAAGAGTATGAAGATTTCTCACCTCCACCATAACCCGACAAATTAATTTCTGACATAGGCGCAACTTCAAAAACTTCATCTTGCCAGTCTGTGCCTTGTTGTGGATATACAAAATACTCGGTGCGGTCAGCTGCATCATTTACGTATTGTGCAAAGTCAAATGAATTCATCAAGTCAACCTTTTTACTTGTCTCTTGTAGTGCGGTATACGTGCTTAATTGAAAAGTTAAATCTGTATTTTTCCCACCAGATTTGGTCGTAATTATAATTACTCCGTTTGCAGCTTGAACCCCATAGATACCAGCAGTGGCATCTTTTATAATGTTAATCGTTGCGATATCATTCGGGTTTATAGCATTCAAATCCACGATTCGGTTACCGTCCACCAAAATAAGTGGTGCATTGTTTCCGTTGGTGGTTATCCCTCGAATTCGAATGTTAAATCCGCTACCAGGAGAACCTGATTGTGAGGTAATATTCACTCCAGGGACTTGTCCTTGTAAGGCTTGTTCAGCACGAATCGGATTAAGTTTCTGAATGGTTTTGGCGTCTATAACGCTAACTGCTCCCGTCACTTCTTTCTTACGCTGAGAACCGTAGCCAATAACTACAATTTCGTCTAAAGCGTCGGCTGAAGTGGATAACGAAACAGATATGTTCGTGTTGTTGCCAACGGCAACTTCTTGGGTTTCAAATCCAATATAGGAAATCACAAGCGTTGCATTGCCTGAAACTCCTGCTAGTTGGAACATCCCGTCAAAGTCGGTAGTTGTTCCATTATCAGTACCCTTTACCAAAACAGTGGCTCCAGGAAGTGGCGCACCGCTGTCAGCTTCTGTTACCGTACCACTAACTTGCTGGGCAAGCGCAACGGTAGAAGCCAGTAAAGCAACTAATATGTTTAGAAATAGTTTATTCATTGTTAAATTGATTTGCTCAAAAGTAACATGAAGGCATTGTTAGATTGCAAAAAAGCACCTATACAATATGTATACAACGTAAAAAAAAGAGGTTAAAATTGTCAGTTCTACAATGAGAGAATGTACTCTGTAAGATTTTGATCGTGTAGCAAGGCCATTTTTTTACGTAATCGATAACGCTTTATATCTACACTTTTTACAGATATGTTAAGTAAAGGGGCTATTTCTTTAGAAGATAAATTTAATCTGAGGTATGCGCAAAGCTTTAAATCGTGGTTGGTAAGCGCAGGATGCAATTCTTTTAATCGCTTTAGAAAATCTTTATCAGCATTGTCAAAGGCTTGTTCAAAAAACTCCCAATCGTCGTCATTTTTTAGCGATCGCTTAATGGTTCGCAACACGCGCGAAACGGTTGGGTTAGCAGCAGCTGGTTCTAAATCGTTAAGCAAGGCATTCATAAATTGGTTTTTCTTAATCATTGCCATGGTAGAAATAGCGAGCTCTTTATTTTTTTTCTCAATATTATCTTCGAGCTGTTCGTTTTTGATGCGCATGATTTCCTCATTTTGCTTAAGTGCCATTAAGTTTAACTTGCGCTGGTTTTCATTGATGAGTTTTTCTTGTTCGCGCCGATAGTATTTGGTGTACCGCGTATTGACAATTCGAAACACAATCAACATCAACGCCACATATACAAGAAGTGCAACAGTAGATAAATACCAGGGGCGGTAAATTTTGAATGAAATTTTATGGGCTTCACTACTGATCACATCTCCCACCACAGCACGTGCGTTAAGCGTGTAATTTCCAAATCTAAGGTTGCTGAAAGTTACCGTAGCGTCTGCTGTCCATTCTGACCAATTTTCAGAGTAGCCATCAAGCCTGTACTGAAACAGTGCCTTGTCGGTAATATTGTTGTTGGTAATAAAATAATGTGCCGAAACAGAATTAAAATTCGCTGCAAGTTCCACTTCTGTATCAAATTGTAACTGCTGTTTTGTGTTCGATTTATTGTACGCTTCCAATTTAGTAAGCATGATGTTGGGTGCATAGGATTGGACTTTAGACGTATCAAAAACAAAAAAGCCATTCGAGGTTCCAATAAGAAATTCATCTTGTGAAACGTGGCTAATATTTTCAAAACCAGTGTTGGTTTTTCGCATATCGTAAGAGAGTGGAAATTTATTTACGATAAATTCACTTGAGAGCGCTCCTTTTTCAACGCGAATCAAATTATTTCGTTCAAAAAACCACAGATACTTTTCTCTGTCCAAAACCATTTTGGCAGATGTAAAGTTATTCTCTTGAAAAAGCGATGAAATAAGATTGTTTTTTACAAATTGGTTTGCTTCTGAATCGTATTCAAAAAAACCGTCTTTAGAAAAATAACATATGTCACCCAAAAAAGAAATCATACTGCTGTATAGGCTGGTGGGTACATTTGGAATTTTTGCAGCAGTTAACACTTTATTTTTCTCTTCATCTAATTGCAACTTAAACACGCCTTTATATTCGTGACTTACCAGCAGTTCGCGTGCATTCAACACTTCAAAATAACGGGAAGACATCGAAAAGTCTTTAATCTGTCTTAGGTAGCGCAAATCATTGGTGGTTTTATCAAATAAGTGCAATCCATTGTACGCTCCTGCCAAAATCTGGGAATTGTTTAATTCGCGAAAAAGCCAAACCCCAACTCCAGTAAATAACGGTTTCGACTGTGAAGCTTTAATTTCAAAAGCCCCTTTGTCGTGCCCACACAACAAGGTATTGTTTATAATTTGCAATGTCCAAACCTGCCCGTCAAGACCAGCAATAGGCCTTAGCGGTGCAGCTGAATTTATGGGTCGGTAATACAATCCTTGATTGGTACCCACATAAAGCATATCATTAAAGATTTGGGTCGCGTACACAGTTCCAATAGGATCTTGAGTAGCGCTAAAAAACTGCTTCGGCGATGCCAAGGGAACATACGAAAGACCATTATCGAGTCCAAGCCATACCCCATTTTGATTGTCTGAAAAAACAGCTAATACCGTATTATTAAGCAAGTCCTGATCCGTGCCAATATGTTGTATTAATTCTGCGGAAGCGGAAAGGATATAAACGCCGTTTCTGACCGATCCCAAAACCAATTGACCGCTTTGCGTTTTGGTAAAACTATACAACAAATCGTTGGCAAGTTGTTTACTCAAATTAGCATTAAATGGCTTTACTGAATTTTGTTTTAGTAGCAAGCCATTTTCTCGTGTTGCAATCAGGGTACCAATCGATGAAATACTTAAACCAACAACTTGGTTGTTGTTAAGCTCAGCAGCTGATAGAAAAAGGATCCCTTCTTCGTTTAAGATATTATAAATAGAAAGATTGTTGTCTTGGTAATAGATATTATCGTCTTCAACAAAAACCTTTAAGATTCCCGAAACGGGCTTAAATGTGGTTAGCGCACGAGTCACCTGATTATAAATAATTAAACGATCTAAAGTCTGAAATACAATGAACTGTTTATGAGGAACAATATTCCAAACTTGTTCATCCTCAATCATGGTAAAATTGAGTTTTTCGGCTAAGGATGTATAGGAAAGTGTACCGTTTTTTTGACGGAGCCAATATCCAAAATCCATATATGCACCTGTATACACTGCTGAAGAGTTTACAAATACAGAGCGCATGATTGTATTGTTAGGTGTGGGGTGTAAATTCCAGTTTGAGCCGTTGAATTCTAAAAGTCCAAAATTGTTTGCAACATATACTCTATTATTAGCATCCTGAGAAATATTCCAATTTTGATTTCCAGCATTATAAATATCTGGAGGGAAGTTTTGTATAGGCGGTTGATATTGAGAAAACACAATATTCCCCCATAAAGCAAATAAAATCAGCTTCTTAAAATTATATATAAACAAAATGCTTAGATTATGTAGATACAAATCTAAGCATTTTGAGATAAATTAAGGGTGTGCTATTTTACCAGAAGAACGCATACAAGAATGCCGTGATAATAACCACTATCATAGCACCAATATTAAAACTTGGCGAAGTAGCAAAAAGATTAGATGTTAAGGTAATTCCTTTAGGGTCGTTACCCTTACCTTCTGCTGCACTAATACCAACAATTAAACCTATAGACAACAATGTAGCTAGAAGCATTTGTTGCATAAAAGGAATGTCTACAAAAATAGATGCGTCCGACCAACCGTTCGGAGCAACTTTAAAGTACATCGCAATTGGGATAGATAATATTACACCCCAAATTGCTGCATTATTTGTAGCCTTTTTATAGAATAATCCCATTAAAAAGGCCGCTAAAATACCAGGGCTTACCACACCTGTATATTCTTGAATGAATTGAAAAACTTGCCCAAGGCTGCCAAGTTGTGGCGCTAACACCATAGCAATAATTAGGGCGACTAATCCTGTCAATCGACCAACTCGAACCATTTGTTTGTTGGTAGCTTTAGGACGAATTAATGACTTGTAGATATCCATCGTAAAAATAGTTGATGTAGAATTTATCATTGATGCTAAAGAAGACACTATGGCTGCAGCCAATGCCGCAAGTATCAGCCCCTTTAGTCCAGCTGGAATAAAATTCTTGATAAGCCAAGGTGCGGCGTTATCGTTTGCGATGTTGCCTGCATTTCCAATAAACCCTTCAGATGCTAATAAGCCTGTGTTGAGTTCTCCCGTTACTGGATCTAAGTTCATCACATATGCAATTATACCTGGGACAACTACAATTACAGGAATTAACAACTTCAAAAATGCTGCAAAAACAATCCCCTTCTGCCCTTCTTTAAGGCTTTTTGCTGCAAGTGTACGTTGAATGATATATTGGTTGAATCCCCAATAATAAAGGTTTGCAACCCACAAACCACCAATCAACACACTTAGTCCTGGCAGGTCAAAGTAGGCATCTTTTCCGTTTGGAGTAATAATTTCTCCTTTTGAAAGAATCATTGAGAATCGTTCTGGAACAGCATTGTATACATAAAGTAATCCATCAACAGCGTTGCCAGAATCTGTAACATTGGTTAGCGCAAAATAGGTCATGAGCAAGCCGCCAAAAATAAGCAGTACTACCTGTATCACATCAGTCCATGCAACTGCGGCAAGCCCGCCCCACAGGGAATAGGCGGCAGCAAAAAGTCCTAAGCCTACGATACTATTAAGTAAAATACTACCATCGCCAGTGCCAATAATCGTATCTAGCGCTTTTCCTCCCAGATAAAGCACTGTTGTAAGGTTTACAAAAACAAACAGAGCGATCCAGAAAATGGCTAGAATTGTTTTGAGATTACTACTGAAACGTTTTTCAATAAATTCTGGAATTGTATAAAGGCCTTTCTCTATAAAAATAGGTAGAAAATATTTTCCAACTACAAGTAATGTAATTGCAGCCATCCATTCATAAGAGGCAATGGCTAGACCAAGGGCAAATCCTGATCCTGACATCCCAATAAATTGTTCTGCAGAAATATTTGCTGCAATAAGCGAGGCACCAATGGCCCACCAAGGCAATGATTTACTGGCTAAAAAATAATCTTCTGCGCTTTTTTCAGTTCCCTTTTTTTGACGTGACACAAAAAGTCCGATTCCTAAAATAAGGAGTGCATAAGCTGTGAAAATAGTGATATCTAAAGATGAAATATCCATTAAATTGGTTTTTTTGATTAAACGGGATAAATGTACAGTAAATCTTAATATATGAAGTGAATTAATTTTATTGAAAATTATTCATATATTAACAAAAAAAATGAAAAACAGAAGAGATTTTCTTAAAGAGGTTTGTCCCACAGTAGCATTTGCATTTTTTGGCATCAGTTTTCTTGAAGCTTGTAGTAGTGGATCTGATGATGATGTTGAGACTACAATCCCTGGAAGTGGTTCTGGCTCAGGAAGTGGTTCTGGCTCAGGAAGTGGTTCTGGCACCGGTTCTGGCACCAATAGCAATGGGTTCACTAAAAATGGCAACAGTTACATTATAGACTTAACGCATAGCAACTTTACAAGTCCACCATCTGGCATGGGCACAGGATTAAGTAATGTAGGTGGCTGGATGAATGGAAATAGCATTGGAATTCCTGCATTATTTTTACGCATTTCTAACACAGAAATACAAGCCTACACAAATGTATGTCCACATCAAGGCAATGATGACAGGTGGTCCTATCTAGCTAACAATAATGAATTCAAGTGTAACTATCATGGAAGAGTATATAGTAGTGATAATTGCACTTCTGCTCTTTCTTGCTACAACCCTACGCTTGACGGGAACACCCTTAATTTAACAATCAGTTAATTACAATTGTATATCATTTGTTATACCAAAATGTACAAATTTGCTAAACGTACAATGTTTTCTTTCTTTATTTTGTAGAATAAAAAATCATATATGCCTTCTTTAGAAGAACATACCGGTCTTTTGGACAAGCGTTTAAGAAAACATCTACTTAGAAGAGCTTGTTTTCAATACTCAAAAGAGCAACTTGATGGGCTTGAGGGCAAGACTGCCGCTGAAATTTTAGACACCTTAACTGTGTCCAAAACATATACTTGGGAATGGCCGTATGACCCTATTACCTCTAACAATCAATATGGCTCAAATAGGCTTGATGGGTCTTGGCTAGAAGACCCCGATTGGACTTACGTAAAGTATATCAATCGTCAAACGCCCAAACGCAGTTTAGTTACCGCTTGGTGGTGGTATAACGCATTAAAGCAAAATACTGTCATTGATAAGTTAACTTGGTTCTTGTTTACCACGTTTACCGTTTCTAAAGACGATGGTGCAGGAAGAGCTGGAAATTATTTTGATTATTTAAATTTATTGCAGTTTTACGCAGATAAAAGCGTTAAGACGTTAGCTCGAAAAATTTCCTTTGACAATTCGATGCTTTTTTATTTAGACAACACAGACAATGAAAAGGAAAGCCCAAATGAAAACTACGCCAGAGAATTTTTGGAGCTTTTTACTATTGGTAAGGGTGAGCAAGTAGCAGAAGGAGATTATACCAATTATACAGAACACGATGTTGTTCAAGCAGCTCGTGTATTTTCTGGTATTAAACATAATCGGGACCGTGATGTTTACGATTCTGACACAGTAAAACAGCCGCATTGCCCTAATGGAATTAGCAAAGGCTGGATAAATACCAATAAACACGATCCTGAAAATAAAACATTTAGCTATGCTTTTAATGATCAAACGATAAGTGGAGGTTCAAATCAAACAGCTATTGAAAGTGAGTTAGACGATTTTGTTGACATGGTGTTTGATAAAGTTGCTACTGCAAAAAATTATGTGCGAAAACTTTACCGAATGTATGTGCGCAGTGAGTGGGGGCAAGATGTTGAAGACGATATCATAACGCCATTAGCACAACAATTACAATCAAATGAGTATAACCTCCTCGGAGTTTTAAAAACTCTACTGATTTCAAAACACTTTTTTGATGTAGATGATGATAATGCCTCTAACGAAAATATTGGAGGTATTGTAAAAAATCCAATGCAATATTTAAACGAGCTTATTACACTTCTTGGTGTTTCAATTCCAGATGCAACAGCCACCCCTCCGGTATTAGGTCAAGATTTAAATAACTCGGTTGAGTATTACAATTTTTATCGTTTTTGGCAATGGTTTTGTCATTCAACTCTCTTCCCTGTATGCGGCATGGATTTTTTCGCTCCCAATACAGTAGCAGGTTATCCGGGTGATTATCAAGCACCAGCTTATGATAGAGCTTGGTTTAATTCTAATAATATCGTCGGAAGGTATAATATCATTCATAGCTTTCTTGGTAGGAATTATAACGATAGTTACGGTAATGGCGTAAATCAAATCAAAGGCATTCAGACCGCAAATAATGGAGGTTCATACTACCAGCGTATTTGGACTTCCTTCAATGTGATTAGCTTTTTTGAGCAAAACATTTCAGATCCATTTAGTGCACAAACCATAATTGAAGAGTTAGCCGATTTGCTTTATTCAGAACCGATTGACGAAGACAGAAAAGCTTATTTCAAGTTGTTTTTAGTTCCACTAGGAGAACCAGACTACTATTGGTGGGAAGCATGGAACGATTGGGTCACTAATGGAAATAGTACGCAAGTTAAACTTAGATTGGATGATTTGTTGTCTAAAATGATTAATGCCGCAGAATTCCAACTCATGTAATTTTTTGTTATGAAAAGAAGAGACTTTATTAGACTTTCTGCAACAGCATCAGCCATGGGTTTGTTACCTTCTGAAGTTGGAGCTGCAATGAAGTTGGCCAACACCTCTTTAAATTGTGATATATCGAACCGAAAGCTGGTTCTTATTGAACTAAAAGGAGGGAATGATGGATTAAATACGCTTATTCCATATAATGATTATGGGTATTACAAAGACACGTTACGTCCAAATATTTATATTCCTGTAAACGATTATTCAAACCTTGTAGTTGATTCTTCGCTAAGCGGATCAAGTCAAGACTTAGCATTTAATCCAGCCTTACTTACAGGAAACAATGCGGGCTTTAAGGGACTATATCAAGAAGGAATGCTTCGCGTTCTTCAATCTGTGGGTTACCCAGCAGCAAACAAAAGTCACTTTGCCTCCATAGATTTATGGGCAACGGGGAATGACGGTAACGGCTGGGATAATGGAAAAGAAAGTGGTTGGCTGGGACGTTTTATGGAAACGGCTTATTCTGACTTAATGCCTTCTAATTACCCTATGGGAATCCAACTGGGTTCTAGCAATACTTGGCTTGGGTTTCATGCCGAACATGAGCATGGAATGGCATTGAATATTGAAGGACAAAATTCACAAAATTTCTATACAGTACTAAGTGGTCTTGCTGGTCAAGCGCCATCAAATATTGCGCAAAACACCCATTACGGACAAGAGTTACAATACATTGTCAATACTGACGCTTTTGCCAATACATACGCGAATTCTATCGAAACCGCTTACAACGCAGGCACTAACCACAATAACGCATCTGGGTATCCGAACACAGACTTAGCTGACCAGTTGAAAACTGTAGCAAGACTTATGCGTGGAGGTATAGAGACAAAAATCTATATGGTTACTATTGGCGGGTTTGACACCCACAACAATCAAAATGAGAGTAGCGGAAATGTAAATGGTAAGCACACAGAACTGCTAACAGAACTTTCAGCAGCCGTAGATGCCTTTATTCAAGATGTAAATTCGGACTCCTTAGGAGATGACGTCGTTGGACTTACTTTTTCTGAATTTGGCAGGAAAGCAAAGCAAAATGGAAACTTAGGAACTGATCACGGCGAAATTGCGCCTATGTTTGTTTTTGGAAAAGCAGTAGAGGGAGGTGTTTCAGGAAACAATGTAGACTTAAGAGAAGCAAGCAGTAACAATAATTGGCAAATAAAAACCGTCCAACACGATTACAGACAAGTTTTTTCCACAGTAATGCAAGACTTTTTGGGCGCTGATAATAATGTTGTTGACAATGCATTTTTTGACCATACAAACACTAAAAGTTTTACCGACGATAAGGTGTCTGAAATTGTAAAAACTTCTTATTTTGTTGAACCCTCCTGTTATGCATTAAGTGCAAACAAAACACCAGAAGAATCCATTTGGGCTGTTTATCCTAACCCTGTCTATGACAAACTTTATATCGATCAGTTTGCTGATGCTAACGATGTCAAGTATCAGCTTTTTGAAACAAGCGGTAGGTTAGTACAACAAGGAAATATAGATTTAAGTAGAGGATATGGCGCAATAGATGTGTCAAGTCTTAATACTGGTGTTTATGTCTTATCGCTTTCCGACGGGGTTCATTCAGCAACTAAAAAAATCATTGTGGGTAATGCTTAAGTTGACGTTTTACTCCTGCATATAAACAACATACCAGGTGTCATTAAAAGTATTTGCGTGTTTTTGCTAGTACTATTTGTTTCGGATTTTCATACCTAAAACGCAACCCTTCCCTGTAACTAACTCCGTTTTTATTGTCCAATGCCTAAAAATTGCAGTACCGCTATGGTATTTTTTGGCGTTTTTATGATAACATCTTACTTGATGAATACCTATTTTTAACTTAGATTTACTGCTTTTAAACATCATATATCATTTAACCAAACCACTACAACCATTGTTTTTAAGACTTATTACTGTTGTCGTTTGCTTAAACTCTTGCACATTATCTAAACCTAAGCAAGAGGAACAAAAAAAATTGCCTGTGTCTGAAAATCACTCAAAAATAACATCACACACACTAAAAAACGCAAATGGCGTACGTGTGGAAATATTAAACCTTGGCGGCATCGTCAAATCAATAAAAACCCCTAATAAGCACGGTGTTTTAGAAGATGTTGTTTTAGGATTTGATACCGCTGCTGATTACCTAAAGCCTCACCCCTACTTTGGCGCGATTGCTGGCAGATATGCCAACAGAATTGACAACGGTACTTTTACATTGGATAACAAAACATATACCCTTGCACAAAATAATGGCTCAAACCATTTGCACGGAGGAATCGTGGGTTTTGATAAAGTGTTCTGGGATGTAAGTCCCTTTGAAAGCGAAGACGGAGTTGGTGTTAGGCTTCATTACCTATCTGAAGATATGGAAGAAGGGTATCCCGGAAACTTGGATGTTACCGTTACCTATACACTTACGCATGACAACACCTTAAAAGTTGGCTACAAAGCAACCACAGATAAAAAAACAATTCTAAACCTAACACAGCATAGCTACTTTAATTTATCAGGGGATTTTTCAAACGATATTCTAGATCACGAATTACAAATTAACGCCTCTCAATATTTACCCTTAAACCAAAATCAGATTCCAGTTGGAACACTTGAAAAAGTAAAAAACACCCCTTTCGATTTTCAAAATCCCAAACCCATTGGAAAAGATATTGCAGTCGAAAATGCACAGCTTGAAATAGGCAAAGGATATGATCATTGCTGGGTATTTGACTCCAAAGGACTATCAAAAGTGGCTCGTGTATACCATGCTGAAAGTGGTAGGTTAATGGAAGTTTATACGGATCAACCAGGGATGCAACTCTACACTGCAAACTTTTTAGACGGAACTATTCCATCAAAAACTGGTGGTTTTTATAAAGCTAGATCTGGGTTTTGTTTAGAAACACAACAATTTCCAAACGCACCAAATCAAGTGGAATTTCCATCAACTATTTTAAACCCAAATGAAACTTTTACGAGTGAAACTTGGTTTAAATTTCATTTAATTAAAACCAAAAATCAATGACAACAACAAACCCAAAATCTGATATAATTGTAAAATCTCCCGGGAGAATAAACCTAATTGGCGAACATATAGACTACAACGGCGGACACGTATTGCCCGCAGCCATTGACCGAAAAGTGACCATGTGGTTTCGCAAAAAGGACACTAGCATTTGCAGGGTAAACTCAGAAGATGAGGGTGCCTTTACTTTTGATATTGAACAACCGCTTACAATAAGCGACACCCATTGGGAAAACTATGTTTTGGGGGTTATTGATGGTATTCAAAAAGCACGCCCTGGAAAACTAGGGGGGTTTGATTGTGTAATTTCTAGTGAACTGCCCATAGGAGCAGGCATTAGTTCCTCTGCTGCATTAGAGTGTGGGGTTGCAAAAGGGCTTAATGCCTTATTTGATTTAGGGCTTTCTGATATAGCGCTTATTGAAATTTCAAGGATGGCAGAGCACAATTTTGTAGGAACCAAATGCGGAGTCATGGATCAGTTTGCAGTGACCATGGGCAAAGAAAATAAGCTCCTTTTACTTAATTGTGAAACTTTAGACTACAAGCTTATTGATGCGGAGTTTGCTCCTTATAAAATAGTACTACTCAACACCAATGTGTCACATAACCTAGCGTCGAGTGAATACAATACCCGCAGAGCAGCATGTGAACGCGCACTAAGCACCATACAAAAAGACCATCCCGAATATAAGTTTTTAGCAGAAGTGCCCGAGTCAATCATAGAAACATACAAAGGAGAGCTTGAAGGCAACGTATATCAGCGTGCACGCTTTGTATCGCGTGAAAATGCGCGAACACTGAATGCGGCAAATCTTATACAAAACGGAAACATCAAGGAGTTTGGAGCGCTAATGTATCAAACCCACGAAGGGCTTTCTAAAAACTATGAGGTTAGCTGTATAGAACTGGACTTTTTGGTTGATTTTTCCAAAGGCTTCACTCAAGTTGTTGGAAGCCGCATGATGGGTGGCGGATTTGGCGGATGTACCATAAACTTGGTTGAAGAAGGTTTTGTAAATGAGTTTATAGACATGGCTGCAAAAGCATACAAAAAGCAGTTTAATATAGACTTAACAGCTATTTTGGTAGCTACTTCTAACGGCGTTGAAATTGTTAAATCATAATAGTCATGGATCTAAATAACACACCTCACAGAAGAAAAAATATACTTACGGGAGAATGGGTCTTGGTATCTCCACATCGCACCAAACGTCCGTGGCAAGGCAAAAAAGACAAACCCCAACAAGCCGAATTAGTCACATATGATCCAAACTGCTACTTGTGCCCTGGAAACGAACGTGCTGGTGGCGCCAAAAACCCCAATTATACAGGAACCTATAGCTTCACCAACGACTTTGCTGCGCTTTTACAAAGCAAAGACGAAAAACTAAAGGATGGGCTATTTGAAGCCGAGTCTGAATCGGGAATATGTAAAGTAATTTGTTATGCTCCAAATCATGCATTAACACTTCCCCTGATGGAAGTCAATGCCATTGTAGGTGTTATTAAGCTGTGGCAGCATGAATATGAAGCATTGGGAAGTAACTCAGAAATCAATCATGTACAGATTTTTGAAAATAAAGGGGCAATTATGGGTTGTTCAAACCCACATCCCCATGGGCAAATTTGGGCGCAACGCTCTATTCCGCAAGAAGTACAAAAAAAGGTTGTACATCAAAAAAACTACTGGGACAAAAACGGCCGAAGTTTACTTGGCGATTATATCAAGCAAGAACTTGATGCCAAAGAACGTATTGTTTCAGAAAATGAATCTTTTGTCGCATTAGTACCCTATTGGGCTGTTTGGCCTTTTGAAACCATGATAGTCCCCAAAAGACACGTTACATCTATTTTGGAATTAACAGAGCAGGAAGTTGCCGATTATGCCACCATTTTAAAAGAGCTTACCATTACGTATGACAACCTTTTTGAAACGTCCTTTCCCTATTCTGCAGGAATTCATCAGTCTCCAACAAATGGTCAAGACAACAGGCATTGGCATATGCATATGTCGTTTTATCCGCCTTTATTGCGTTCTGCAGAAGTGAAAAAGTTTATGGTGGGCTATGAAATGTTTGCAAATCCGCAACGGGATATTACGGCTGAACAAGCAGCTATAAGGCTGCGAGATTGCAATACAAATCATTATCTTTCGAAATAAATCTATTCAAGATGTATATACGTTTAGCTACTTTCTTAGTTTTTTCACTACTTTTTGTGAGCTGTTCTCAAAAGCCAAAAAAAGAGGTGGCGGAAACAACATCTGACGATCATGTTACTGCGGGGCATAGTTGTACCCCTACCAATACAAGATTTAATACCCCATCCAACACTATAAAGCAAACGGAAAATCTTTCAACAAATGGAATGGTATTGATTCCAGGTGGCGCATTTAATATGGGTGCCGATGATGATCAAGCTTGGCGCGACGAATATCCAAAGCATAAAGTAGTCATAGATTCTTTTTGGATGGATATGCATGAAGTTACCAATGCACAGTTTGCAGCATTTGTGGAGGATACTGGATATCTTACAATTGCCGAAAAGACTGTTGATTGGGAGGAATTAAAAAAAGAGCTTCCCCCTGGGACACCAAAACCTGATGACAGCCAGCTTGCACCCGCATCGCTTGTTTTTGTAGCAACAGACAGGCCTGTTTCTTTACGAAATGTAAGCCAATGGTGGCAATGGAAACAAGGCGCCAATTGGCGTCAGCCAGAAGGTGAAGGAAGTACAATTGTCGGAAAAGAAAATCATCCTGTGGTTCATGTAAGTTGGCACGATGCCGTTGCCTATTGCAAATGGGCAGGAAAACGGTTACCTACAGAAGCTGAGTGGGAGTTTGCAAGCAGAGGTGGATTAATTGACAATGTATACGCTTGGGGAAATGATAATCTTAATGAAGGATTACCAAAAGCCAATACTTGGGAGGGTAATTTTCCATATCAAAATAAACTCCGCGACGGCTATTACTTAAGTGCGCCTGTAATGAGTTTTGAAGCAAACGGATACGGATTATATGATATGTCTGGAAATGTTTGGGAATGGTGTTCAGATTGGTATCACGAAGAATACTATAAAACGCTAGACAACAAAACAGCTACAAATCCTAAAGGTCCAGAAACAAGTTACGACTCCAACGAACCGTACGCTAAAAAACGCGTAAGCAGAGGCGGCAGTTTTTTATGTCATGATAGCTATTGTAGCGGATATAGAAATGCGATGCGTATGAAAACTACTCCGGACACAGGAAGTATTCACACGGGATTTAGGACTGTTTTAGATATAAATTAATGCTTAAAAAAATAGCAGAGGCTATTGAAGTTTGTTTTGTCTGCCGATGTACAAACATTATAAGTGAAGTGAATAAACAGCAGTAAAAGTGTATTCTAATTTATGCCAATTTCATCATAGATTTTGAAAAAGTGTTAGAAAACTCAAGTAATAAGTGTATTCACAATATTTCATTTTTGAAGAATTTTGAAATATGTCCCTTATGACTTGAGTCTTCATCCCACTCCTCATAATACGTTTCAATCATTTAAAACAAATTGACAGTTTTTGTAAACTCCTTACCCATGTATTTTAAATAAACAACACATTTCGCTATGTCTTCCTCTACTATGAAAGTCGTTTTATTTAAATCTTGAACGGAATACTTTGAACTGTGTATAACACTACCGTTTAAAGATTCAATTAAGACGTTCACTGGTGTTTCAATTTCATTTACAATTACTTTGAATTTATTGTCTTTAAGTTGATATACAGGTTTATTAATTATACGTCTGTCAATGACTTTAACCGCTGAATCCTCCACGTATAATAGCACGTCTTCAGTATTAAATTCATTTTCTAAGGACAATACATAAGAACCTTTTGTATAATCTTTAAAATCAACAATGATGGTATTGCCTGTAGTATCAAAATCTAAAACTGAATTTGATTTTTCGCCTAACTTTAGTAATGCTACATTAGGTGACATAGCTGTGTTCTCAAAATTGACTACCAATGCTTTCCCTGTATTGGATAACGTGATGTCTAAATTGTCAAAGTGAACGCTTACTTTATTTGCAAAACTTAACGTAGTAGCTAAAAGTAGTAGTAGTGTGTGTAGTGTATATTTCATAACTTTTGATTTGAATTAATAATATTCAAATGTAAAGGGGTAAATAACTATTTTTGTAATGAAAATTAACTAATGAATGTAGTATATTAACTTTTATAAATGTTATTATATTAAAATAATGTTAACTATATTCAAAATAATAATTAACATATAAATAAAACATAAATTATGTTAAGTTTAAGTTATCAAAGTCTTACTGCTGATGCAAGCCAATCTTTTCAGTATAAGATATTCGATCAGGAACACCCCAACAGCAATGACGCAAATTGGCATTATCACCCAGAAATAGAGTTAGTATATATCGATAAGGGCAGTGGGAAAAAATATGTTGGGACTCACCTTTCAAATTATACAAATGGAGATTTGATTATGGTTGGTTCTAACCTGCACCATATGGGCTTTACGGGAAAATTTGAAGATGGAAAAACAGAAGTTGTAATTCAATTTTTACCTGATTTCATGGGAGATGCTTTTTCAAAAGCTCCAGAATTTCAGTCCATTTTAAAGCTATTTGAAAATGCTAAATGTGGGCTATCATTCCCTGAACCTATTAAAACTCGTGTAGGAGAAGCACTTCTTGGATTACAATATGAAACCAACTTTCAAAGAATTTTGACATTACTAAGTGTGTTAAAGCTTTTAGCGGTACAAAGCCCTGTTTTTTTAAATAGCTCAAACTTAGAAGAGTTAAACGATAACAACCAGTTAAAGCGGTTATTCAATTACATTAAATACAATTTCCAGTCTGAACTTAATCTTACATTGGCTTCAGAAAAAATAGGCATGACAGTCCCTGCATTTTGTCGTTATTTCAAGAAAAACACAGGGAAAACGTTTACCCAGTTTGTCAACGAATATCGTGTGAATCATGCCGCTAAATTATTGATCCAAACAGATTTAGATATTCAATCAATATGTTACGAATGTGGCTTTAACAACTTTTCAAATTTTAGTCGGTTTTTCAAATTACATCACAAACAGACCCCTAAGAATTTCCGGGAAAAAATGAACAAAAGCCTTTCAGAATAACAAGTAGCCGCGCCAGGATTTACCCACTAAAGGGCATAAACTTCGATTCAATGCTACGCATCTGGTGCTAAAGCACCGCTGTCTAGGCAATAAGTAGCCTCGCCAGGAATCGAACCTGGATCTAAAGTTTAGGAAACTTCTATTCTATCCGTTGAACTACGAGGCCAATTGTACAAGGCTAAAAATGCCAAAAAATAAAAATTGAATCAATACCAAATGAAAGGAAAAGGCTTGATCTTTTTGTTTGACTTGTGTTTGATATACCCACTGTATAGGAAATGCCACCAAAAACCAACCTATATAGTTGGACAATGGTGCTGTGTCATTGGCAAACTCCCAATAATCAAATTTTGGTGCTACGGGTTCTATAACCAAATCCAAAAGCACCATTAGCAAAGCACCAAAGGCAGCTGCAAAAGCGGCGCGCTTAAAAAATACGGCACCAACTGCACCTGTAATAAAAGTTAACATCACCCAATTGGCACCAATAAGCAACGGCACACCACCTACTTTAACGCCCAAATTATCGCCATAGACATACTGCCCAAAAATCAAACCATAATTCACGCCCAAAAGCTCTACGCCCATGCCCACTACAAAAGCTACACCAGCAGCTAACATCACGTTTTTGTTAACATCAGGAAGGTTGACAAAAAGCAAAATAATGGTAATAAAAAGGTTGACAGGCGTGGTTTCTAAAAACAACTCGCGGTCAATAAAAAGAATCCCCAACAAGCCCGAAAAATGGAATAACCATATAAGGCCAACAGAAATTTTGGCGGTATTGGTTTGCGGGATAAAAACGTTTCTCATGGTGTTGGCGTTAAGTCGGCTACAATTTTTGCCGATAATAAACATAATGGAATTCCACCTCCTGGATGCACACTTCCTCCACAAAAATAGAGGTTTGAAATTTCACGAGAGAAATTGGGATGCCGCAAAAAAGCCGCCATTTTGTTGTTGGAAGATGCGCCGTATAAAGCACCTAAATAAGATTGCGTACGTGCCTCAATAATATTTGGCGTCATAATCCACTCCTCCTCAATCAACGGCGCAATATCGGTGTCTAAAATCCGGTTTAGCTTATTCATTACCCATTGGCGTAATTCTTGTGCCAGTTCTTCCCAATCTTGTCCAGTATCATGTGGGGCATTGATCATCACAAACCAATTCTCTTTTCCTTTAGGTGCATCTGCAGGCACGTCTTTTGAAGTGATGTTTACATAAACTGTAGGATCCTCAAAAAGGGTTTTAGTTTTGAAAATAGCATCAAACTCTGCCTTATAATCATCAGAAAAAAAGATGTTGTGCAAGTCCAGTTGCGGAAACGATTTCCCCATGCCCCAATAAAATATCACTGCTGAGCTTGACCGCTCTTGGGATAGAATTTTTTCAGGTTGTTTTTGATGGGTTAATAGTTTGCGATAGGTAGGCACTACGTCCATATTGGACACCACGATATCTGCGTGGTGTTCGGTTTCATTGACCTGAATTCCTACCGCCTTTTTATTTTCAACAATGATTTTATCAACGCTTGCGCTTAGATGAAATATAACCCCTTGTCGTTTTGCAAGCTCATATAATGATGCGCTAATATCCCCCATTCCTTTTTTGGGAATGTAGGTGCCGTAGTGTTGCTCCAAGTGTTGCACAAGCGTCATCATGCCAGGCGTTTGATAGGGATTAGAACCGTTGTATGTAGCAAAACGATTATAGAATTGCACCAGATGCGGTTCTTGTAGATGTGCTTGATTAACGCTGTTTAGCGATGTGTCTATTTCAAACGAGAAGTACTTTGCAATCCCCACTAGGGTTTCTTTTCTAAGAAAGGTTTGCCATTTGTGTAACGATCGTTCCAGAAACAATGGTTGCGTACGGTCAAATTTCTTTTTTGCTTTTGATAAGTAACGATTCAGCGTTTTAGCAGGCACCGCAAGCTTTTCTTCCACTTCCTCAACAAAGCGCTTGGTATCGCCATATGCCGTAAGTGTTTTTCCATCTTCCCAAAAATAGGTGCACGCAATATCTTTGCGTTTGTATTGAAAAGAATCGGAGGCATTTTCGCCACAAAGCGTAAACAATTCCTCCACAAATTTGGGCATGGTAAACAAGGAAGGCCCTGCGTCAAAACGATAATCTCCTAAGGTAAACGTGGATAGCTTTCCACCTATATAATTATTGGCTTCAAAAACCTCTACGGTGTAGCCTTTTTTTGCCAAGCGAATCGCCGTTGCCAATCCGCCTACACCAGCGCCAATAAGTATTGCTTTAGCCATTGTTCAAAGGTAATGGACGCACCGCGAAACGCGCAAATAAATCTTCTTTATACCAATTGCGTTTGCGTGTTTTTTTCACAATCGCTGCGTGATGCGAACTTTTATAGGCAAAGTCTTTTACTTCTTCCAAACTGTTCCACAAACTAAACGTAGCTTGTTGCACCAATGGCCATTCGCCAACACCTTTATACCACAGCACGCCTTTGGCGTTTTGTATGGCTTTGGAGGCAGCAGGAACAGCCCGCCAAAACTCTAACAGCCTACTTGGGCGTAAGGTAGCGCGGGTGATAATGCCAATTTTTTCGTCATCGTGCAAGGCTCTTTTTTCAGCCATAAACGGATTTGATTTTCCCCAAAGGCCGTGACTGTGAAGTGTATGCAGCGAAAAATGTTTTTGGCTATGTGACCTCTTAGTATAGGTCTGCATTAATGTACTTTCGGTCAAAAAAGCAGTTGCTGCTGCTTCTGACTCCCAAATGGTGAGCAATGCATACGTAGAAAAATCTGGCCATAGGCTAAAACCTTTACCCGCACCTGTGCCAAGTGTCCTAAAAAACTGGATGCCTTGCTGTTGATGCAATTGTGGAATGGCGCGTTGCATTTGTGTAAATGCCCAAAATTTGTTTTGAGTGTATGAAAAAAAGCTTAAAACGACTTGTTGTGCCATGTGTTAAAGATAAGGGTAATAACCATATATCTATGTAACATTAAATTTACACTAAGGTGTTCTTGCTGTAACTATTCGTTAAAGGTTATATAACGATGAGATTTCATTTGCTTTAAACGCATTCAGGTAATTTGTGGAAATCTAATTAAAAATGAAAAACATAACATTAATTTTTGCTGCACTATTAAGCGTAGCGCTGCTACAAGCACAAGAAGAAAAGAAAGATTCTTTAGTTGTTACTACCCTTGAGGAAGTGGTAGTTGATGGCTACTTTGGAGGGCTATCCAAAGCATTAAAACAACAAAAAAACAACCTTAACATTACCAATGTTGTTACTGCTGACCAAGCAGGTAAATACCCAGATGATAATGTCGGAGAAGCACTTCGTCGAATTTCTGGTATAAGTGTTCAAAACGACCAAGGTGAAGCACGTAATATTGTAATGCGTGGTTTTGGTACGCAGTTGAACTCTGTTACATTAAACGGCGATCGTTTGCCTTCTGCTGAGGGAGATAACCGTAACATTCAGCTTGACCTTATTCCAACAAATATGATTGAGGCGATTGTTGTGAAAAAATCTTTAACGCCTGATATGGAGGGAGATGCTATTGGTGGTTCTGTAAACTTAATTACACGTTCTAACCCAAGCGAATTCCGTGCTTCTGCTACGATTTCTGGTGGTGGAAACCCAATTCGTAGTGGTGGTTACAACAGAAATTTTGCTTTGGTTGTTGCAGATAAATTATCTGACAAATTTAGCTATACCTTTAGTTCTACCATCCAAACACGTGACTATGGTTCTGACAACGTTGAGTTTGCTTGGAACGACCCAGAAGACTGGACAGATGTTAATAAAGGGGAAATTGAAGAAATGGATATTCGTCGTTATGACGTAAAGCGTACACGTCGTTCAGTTTCATTAAACTTAGATTACAACATTAACGAAAACAACTCGCTTTACTTTAAGTCTATTTACAACCATCGCGACGACTGGGAAAACCGTTTCCGTTGGAGAGCTATTTATGAAGATGAAGAGCTTACGATTCGCAAACAAACAAAAGGGGGTATTGATAACGAAGAAAACGATGCACGTCGTTTAGAAGATCAACGTCTTGAAAAATATAGCTTAGGTGGTGAGCACCAAGCTGGAAACTTAGCTATTGATTGGAAAGTCTCTACAGCCAAAGCAAGCGAACACCGTCCTGATGAGCGTTACACACGCTATCAATATGACCCAGTACCTTATACTGCAAATGCAAACGGTACACCGTGGGATATTTCTAACCTTGAGCGTCCATACTTAAACTTCGCAGATGATTCTTGGAATTATGACAGCAACTATGAGTATAAAAAGACAGAAGAAGCGCAAAAGTTAACTGAAGAAGAAAACACACAGTTTAAAATCAACTTTGAATTGCCTTACGGGGAGTCTGCTGCACTTAAGTTTGGTGCCGCTTATAAAGACCAGTCAAAAATGCGTGACGACGTTTGGTATGAGCACGATATGGGCTTAGGAAACCTAGACCTAGTTCCAACTTTTGCTGCTGATGTAGATAGCTACGAGCCAGGAAGCAAATATGTGATTGGTAACTTTATGGATGCACGTTACTTAGGTGGTCTTACACTGGGCGGTGCAAATGGAGCTAATTTTGACAGCTATGTTATGGATGAGTTTGCGGGTGCAAACTATTCCGCAGATGAAACCATTACAGCTTGTTATATTATGACAACAAATAATCTAGGCGCAAACACAGTGGTGGTTGCTGGTTTCAGAGTAGAAAACACGGATCTTAGCTATGTAGGTCAAATTTTTGATGAGGAAACTGGAGAAACTCCAGATGACATCACTGAAACTACTGGTGCTAAAGATTACATCAACTTCTTGCCAAGTATCAACATCAGACATAATTTTTCAGATGACATAAATGTTACTGTAGCCTATTCAAAATCATTAGCACGTCCTGATTATTACGACCTAGTTCCTTATCAGTATTCAAACTCAGACGATGATGAAGTAGAATTTGGAAACTCTGACTTAGAAGCTACTGTAGCTGACAATTATGACATTATTTTTGAAAAATATTTTGGAAGCACAGGCCTAATATCATATGGTGCATTTTACAAATCAATTAACAATTGGATTTATACGTACTCTACAGACGGTTACACCTATAACAATGATAACGACTATGAGTTCACACAGAAAAGAAACGGTAAAAGCGCGAGCGTATATGGAGCAGAAATTGCTGTGCAGGCAGAACTGGTGAATAATCTTTCATTCGCTGCGAACTATACATTTACTAACTCTGAAACGGATAGCGTTGAAGGTAGAAGCGATGTACCACTTGCTGGTGCCGTTGAAAACATGTACAACGTTTCCTTAGCGTATGAAACAGGAAAACTGTTCGTTAGAGCATCGTATAACTACGCTGGTGAGCAGCTTGATGAGCTAGGTGGAGACGCTTGGGAAGATCGTTACTATGACGAGCAAAAGTTCTTTGACCTTAACGCATCTTATAATCTAACGGATAAAATTCGTTTATTTGCTGAGGCTAAAAACCTAACCAATCAACCATTGCGTTACTACCAAGGAGAAAAGGCAAAAACCATGCAACTTGAGTACTGCCAAATGAGCTGGAAGTTAGGTCTTAAAATAGATTTATAATGAAACATATAACCGGAATCTTCACGCTTTTTGTGGGTTTCGCGGTAATGGCACAAGAGCGGACTTCGGTTTGCTCTTTTGCTTTACCCCAAGTTGAAGCCACACTCGAAACCGAAGCTGTTGTGTCTTATGACGATGCCGCAGACGATATCTGTATTTGGGAAAATCCAAATGACGCTACAACATCCATTGTGGTGGCTACAGATAAAAAATATGGCCTAATCACCTACAACCTACAAGGCAAAAAACTACACCAATATCCAGTAGGTAGACCCAATAATGTAGCGCATTTTGTCGCTAACGATATACTCAAAAACGACTTACCACTCATTTGCGCCTCGAACAGAACAAAAGAAACCATAACCTTTGCGTTTCTAAATCCTGATGGTTCTCTTGCTGAAATTCAAGATATTAAAGTTCCACTTAAAGAAGTGTATGGCATTACCACCTATCTAGCTGAGAAGCCTTATATAATAGTAAGCACCAAGAAGGGAAAGGTTTGGCAATATCAAGTTGGATTACAAGGCAAAAAAGTACGTATGGCATTGGTACGTAAACTAAAATTTGGCAAAACCGTAGAAGGACTTGTAGTTGATCCAACGAATAAAAAATTATATGTTGCTGAGGAGGAAAGAGGTCTTTGGCAGTTAAACGCTTTGCCCTGGCAAGCGGATGAAAAGACCATGATTTTAAAAGTGGATAAAGAAAAACTAAAACCGGATTTTGAAGGACTTGCGCTTCGTGAAAATAAGGATGGAAGTGGTTGGATTGTCATGTCTGTACAAGGATCAAATGCCTATGCGTTTATTGATAGACAAACGCTGAAATTGAAAAATATTATTCAAATAAAAGACGGGGTTGTTGATGGGGTTCAAGAAACCGACGGGCTTGAAGTTTCTAGCCTGAAAACACCAACATTTCCAAATGGACTACTCATTGTGCAAGACGGTGAAAACGGTAACGAACCGCAAAATTTTAAATACATAAATTGGGCACATATTCAACCACACTTAAATCCATGAGAACAGTATTTATTTTTTTCGTTTTTGTTGCACTCACTAGCTGCGAATCTGGAAACAGTTCAGGAAACGAAGAAAGCACAGAAATGAATGTAGAAAGATACAATCTACCTAACATTCTGGAAGAAACCTCGGGACTTGCTGTACGTAATGATACGCTTTGGACGCTTAATGATTCTGGAAACGAAGCCGCACTATACGCCATAAGCACCAAAGGGAAACTCCTCGAAAAAAGAGCAACAAATAAAACAAATATTGACTGGGAAGACATGACAATCGTCAACGGTAATATGATTGTTGCCGATATGGGAAATAACTTTGGAACCCGAAAAAACCTATACCTATTGGAACTGGACTTAAGTAATGGAGGTGCTACTGCCTTAGATTCCATTCCCTTTCATTATCCAGAACAAGATAATTTTGGTTTCCAACAAGCTACGCCTTTTGACGCTGAGGGCATTGTTTTTGTAGAAAATAAAATAGTGGTTTTCACCAAAAACAGGAGTACACTTACTTCCGAAGTTTATGTGATTTCTCTAATGGGAGGAGCTGCAACAAAAATGGGATCTTTGCCTGTCGGGTCGCTGATCACAGGAGCAGATTACCACCAAGAAAGTAAAACCTTGGCACTAACTGGGTATCACAAAAACGAAAAGCAACATTTATATGTCATTAACAATTTTTCGTTATCTGCCATAGCCGATGCGAAAATCAATCAATATGACCTTGATTTTAATGGTGCACAAATTGAAGCAATAAGCATTATAGATGCCAAAACATTTTGGATTACATCTGAAAAAACACGCAAATACGCTGCGTTTTTGGCTAAGATTTCTATCCCTTAAATGTGATCACGCTTCATCTGAAGATGATTATCTTAGCGAAAAAATAAAGCTATGCCCAACATTGTTGCCTTTGGCGCAAGTTCAAGCCTAAACTCTATCAATAAAAAGTTGGCGCATTTTGCTGCGCTAAACGTTCCCAACGCAACCGTCAATCTCTTAGATTTAAACGACTTTGAGATGCCTTTATACAGCACAGATCGTGAAAAAGAAGGTATTCCACAAAAAGCGCACGACTTTAAAGCAGCCCTAAAAGCAGCAGATGGCATCGTCATTTCATTTGCCGAACATAACGGGGCTTATACCACAGCTTTTAAAAATATCTTTGATTGGATTTCTAGATTGGAGAAGCCGATTTGGTGTGGCAAACCCATGTTTTTGCTCTCCACATCAACAGGTGCCCGTGGCGCGATTACCGTTTTAGAACTTGCACACTTGCGATTGTCCCGTGACAATCCCAATATTCCCACTTTTTCGCTGCCTTCATTTAACGAAACTTTTGATAATAACGAAGGCATAATCAATACAGAACTTCAAGCTGGTTTTGATAAAGCTTTAGCCGGTTTTAACGCGCAATTAAGCTAAAAGGCTTCCCGCCATAACAAGCATTATGGCGTTTTCAGTAAACGTCGCTTCTGTCATGGGGAGATTGAGCACGCTACCTAAGCAAGCGCATTTGATGTCACCCTTTTTGAGTAAAACCCGAATTACACCCACAGTTGTAATCCCGAGAGCAATTATTGTCGTTATTAAAATGGATGGAGGAACAAAATCGATGAGATAGCAAATTCCGAGTGCTACTTCTATAAAAGGGTATATCCAACCGTAAATGGGCCATGCAGCAGCAAGGGGATCATAAGTCTTAAACATCGCTTGAAATCCGCTTAAATCCAACAACTTAAAAAAAGAAAATACCATAAAAAACATGGCCATAAAGTCGTGCATCATGACAGTTCGATCAAAACTTTCTATATGAATGAGCAACAATGTTCCAACAATAAATCCAAAAATTAAGAACAGAGGATACAGTTGTTTACCCTTAGACGGAGGTAACATAGCGTCCTCCAAAAGCGCATATTTTTTGGGTAGTGCTACAGAAACGGTTGCCGTTGAAAGCTTGGTGTCAGCCCATATCAAAAGAGTGCCGTTTTTGTGGTTGGCTTCGGCGTTTGTTACACCTCTTAATTGTTTGGCAGCATCAACGATAGACTGTTCACAGCTTGAACATGTCATACCAGAAATGTGGAAAATTTGCTTTTTCATCTGGGTGGGTTTAGTGCACCACCATAGGCACTTCGATCAACAGGATTTGGGTATCTTGGTGGGCGGTTACTTCAAAGGTAGCGGTTTCTGTAATACCCAACGCATCGCGTCTTCCTAAAAGCTGTTCGCCAATTTCAACCTCGCCTTCAATGACAAAGGCATATACCCCATTTCCTTCTGCTTTTAGGTCGTAATAAACAGCTTCTGATGCATCCAAGTCCAACATATGAAACCATGCATTTTGATGAATCCAAACCCCTTGGTCATCAGGACTGGGGGATAGAATTTGAAACGGCTCATTTTTTTTGTGAAGCGTATCAATCGGGATTTGCGCATAACGGGGTTCTACATTGCGCTTGTCTGGGAAAATCCACAACTGCAACAGGTTAATTTCTTTGTCAGCATTTTTATTGTACTCGCTGTGATGCACGCCTGTTCCTGCACTCATCACTTGAATTTCTCCCTCCCGAATAACTTCGGTGTTTCCCATGCTGTCTTTATGCTCCAAATCACCACGAAGGGGAATGGTAATAATTTCCATATTGTCGTGCGGATGTGTACCGAAACCCATACCACCTTCTATAATATCGTCGTTTAGTACACGCAATGCGCCAAACTGAATACGCTCTGGATTAAACCAACTTGCAAAACTAAAACTGTGTTTTGCTTGAAGCCACCCATGGTTGGCACTTCCTCTGGAATCGGCGGAATGAAAGATTGTATGCATAGTTCTTTTTTGTAAAATAACGGTTTATGAGGACTCGTTTACCAATGAAAGGGCATACGCAATGGCTGGAATCGTATCGTCTGAATACGCCATTTCGACCACTTCTGTTTGATCTACCCAACGTGTTAATTCAGGAATATATTTAGGGGAAAGTTTAGGCAATACTGGAATCCCCAAGTCCGCTAATCCCGCAGCGTTGTAGTGCTGTTCGTATTGATCTCGCATTGGAATCACCAGTAGTTTTTTCTTAAGGAATAACGCCTCTGCCGGGGTTTCAAAGCCCGCCCCACACAACACGCCTGTTGCTTTCGCCATACTTTTTTGGAATAAGGTCCCGCTTGGAGGTTGTACAGCAACATTTTTGATAGTATAAGCAGCGGTGCAATGCTTAGAAAAAACTTCCCAGTTGGTTTGTGGAATTTGTGTCAGTACAGAGCAAATATAAGCGTCTGAGACCGCTGGCAAATAAACGGTGTAACAATTCGTTTTTGAGGTTTTTTGATTGCGAATGGTATCTCTAATGATGGGGAAAAATATATTTGGAGCGTAGCGTTTAAAGTGAAAACCTACTCCTTTGGTAGCGGGTGCATAGCGATGTAAAATCCATCGAGCAATAGCGGGTACAAAGGTTGGTTTTGGCACATCAAAGAGCAATGCAAATTGATGGCTCATAGCCACACACGTCAGCTGTTGACGTTTGCACGCCCATGCCGTGACAGGTTCAAAATCATTGATAACCAAATCATATTTTGAAACCGGTACAGTCCTAATCGCTCTAAAAAGCCGAATAAAATTATTTCTAAAAAAAGACTGAAACCATTGGATCCCTCCTTGCTTACCAAACACAAAGCTAAATCCTGCGTACTTATAGGTCACAGGAAATCCAAGGCTTATGTCCGATTCTGTACCACTTGTAAGAATGTCTACTTCTACAAATTGCCGAAGGGCAGGCACCATTTTTTGCGCACGACAAATATGCCCATTTCCAGTGGCCTGCAATGCGTACAGTATTTTCATCCTATAAACTCCGAAACTATTTTACCCGAAATAAGTGCAGGTGGTACTCCAGGGCCTGGAACGGTCAATTGCCCTGTAAAATATAAATTATCAACGGTTTTACTTTTCATTTTTGGACGCAAAAATGCCGTTTGCAGCAGTGTATTTGCCATACCGTAAGCATTCCCTTTATACGAATTATACACTTCTTTAAACTCCTTAACACAGAACGATTCATTAAATAGAATGTGCGACTTGATTTCGGTATCCGTGAGTTGTTCCATACGCTCCAATACAATGTCAAAATATTTTTGTCGCAGCGCTGGTGTGTCTTCTAAGTCAGGTGCAATAGGAATCAAAATAAAGCAAGCCTCTTTGCCTTCTGGCGCCATTAGGGGATCGCTTTGTGAGGGAAGATTCACATAAAAAAGTGGGTCATTTGGCCATTCGGGCGTGTCGTAAATACTGTTGGCATGTGCATCAAAATCCACATCAAAAAAGAGATTGTGATGCGCCAAAGTGTCGAGTTTTTTGTCTAATCCTATATAGAATAACAGGGATGATGGCGCAAAGGTTTTCTTATCCCAATAGGCTTCGCTATAGGCACGCTTTTCTTTTGG
>JAACDD010000059.1 GCA_009937085.1 Bacteroidota bacterium | reverse complement strand
TGGTTCATTTCATGATTTAGAAATTGGTTTTAGATTTCATTATGATGAAGAGGATAGATTCCAGTGGGAGGACACATATAACATAGATAACGGATTTATGTCATTGGGTACTTACGGAGAAAAAGGCGCTCAAGGAAATAGAGTTAGTTCGGCAAACGCATTTGCATCTTATGTGATGTATAAGTATAAATTTAAAGGTCTCACCATAGCACCTGGTTTACGATATGAGTCTATCAAATTATCAAGAGATGATTATGGAAAAACAAATCCTCTAAGAAGTGCAAGTGAACTTTCGTCCAGAGAAAATGAGGTGTCTGTATTTATTCCGGGTGTTGGGTTAAATTATACGGTTAACAATAAGCTTTCATTCTTCGGTGGTATCCATAAAGGATTTTCACCCCCTGGAAACGCTGTTGGACAAAAAGCAGAGGAGAGCATCAACCTTGAGGCAGGAGTCAGATTTTCTTACAAAAAGCTAAATGCTGAGATAATAGCTTATCGAAACGATTACAGTAATTTATTAGGTAACGATCTTGCTGCAAGTGGCGGCTCAGGAGAACTTGATCCATTTAACGCGGGTGAAGCGTTAGTAAGTGGCTTAGAAGTACTGTTGCAGTCGAATTTAATTGAAAATGAAAATATAACAATCCCGTTTTCATTGTCGTATACGTTAACAAATGCAGAATTTTTAACTGACTTTGGTAGTACTCAAGATATATGGGGTGAGGTAAGTAATGGAGATAGAATACCATATATTCCGCAACATTTGTTAAACACTTCAGTTGGTTTTCAAACAAATAAATTTGAATTTAATTTGAATGCCAAATACAACGGGGAATTTGCTACTACGGCAAATGGAGCTACTGAGATACCTTCGTTTATTGTTATTGATACGTCACTTGGATACAAACTTAGCTCCAATATGACTTTAAGGCTAAAAGTTCAAAATCTTTTTGATGAGAAATATGCTGTTTCTAGAGCGCCTGCAGGGTTGCGACCTGGCCATCCATTTGGTGTGTATGCTGGGTTTGACTTCAAATTTTAAAAACAATACGTGCATAAAAGTAACTTGAAGTTATAATGCGTAAAAGCAACGAACTTCCTAAGAAGATGTTTTGTATATTAGCATGCAACAATTTTTAATCCGTTGCCATGCAGCCGCTTCCTTCCAAAGTCAGTAGTTTAGGTCTTACATACGATGATGTATTACTCGTTCCTGCGTTTTCTGAAGTTCTTCCCAGAGATGTGTCTATTACATCAAAATTTTCCAGAAATATAACCCTTAACGTACCCATTGCATCTGCTGCCATGGATACGGTTACAGAAAGTCAAATGGCAATTGCCATGGCACGTGAAGGTGGCATAGGAGTGTTGCATAAAAACATGACCATTGCCGAGCAAGCAGATAAAGTGCAAAAAGTAAAGCGATCTGAGTCTGGGATGATTATAGATCCCGTTACACTTCCCGTAACTGCACTTGTTGCCGATGCCAAAAAAATCATGCGCGAATATCGCATTGGAGGTATTCCTATTGTCGATGATTCGAGTGTCCTTATCGGAATTGTCACCAACCGTGATTTGCGCTTTGAAAAAAACGAAGGCAGACCACTTATGGAAGTGATGACTTCTGAAAATTTAGTTACTGCATCTGAAGGGGTTTCTATGGCAGAAGCCGAAGAAGTACTTCAAGCGCATAAAATTGAAAAACTACCCGTTATAGACAAAGATAACAAGCTGATTGGCTTGATTACCTTTCGAGATATTACTCGGGTAGCCATTTCGCCACAAGCCAATAAAGATGCTTATGGACGACTACGTGTTGCCGCTGCCGTTGGCGTTACTGCCGATGTGTTGGAACGCGTTGATGCTCTTGCCAAAGCAAGCGTTGACGCCGTGGTAATTGATACTGCGCATGGCCATACAAAAGGGGTAGTTGACGTACTCAAAAAAGTTAAAAAAGCACACCCAGATTTAGATGTTGTAGTAGGAAACATTGCTACATCTGAGGCAGCTTCATATTTGTTAGAAGCAGGTGCAGACGGCATTAAAGTGGGTATTGGACCTGGCTCCATTTGTACTACCCGGATTATTGCTGGAGTTGGTTATCCACAGCTTTCGGCGGTTTTGGAAGTAGCTTCAGTACTTGCCGACACAGCTGTTCCACTCATTGCGGATGGCGGTGTGCGTTATACAGGAGACATAGTTAAAGCGATTGCTGCAGGTGCAGATTGTGTGATGTTAGGCTCCTTACTTGCGGGGACTAAAGAATCTCCTGGTGAAACCGTAATTTATGAAGGTAGAAAATTCAAAACCTACCGCGGTATGGGTTCAGTAGAGGCGATGAAAAAAGGGAGTAAAGACCGTTATTTCCAAGATGTGGAGGACGATATTAAAAAACTTGTTCCAGAAGGCATCGTTGGACGCGTACCTTACAAAGGTGAACTCAATGAAAGCATACATCAATTTGTTGGAGGTTTACGCGCCGGAATGGGATACTGTGGGTCAAAAGATGTTTTGGCACTTCAGCAAACAGCACGATTTGTACAAATAACCGCATCGGGAATTAAAGAGAGTCATCCACATAATGTTCAAATAACAAAGGAAGCTCCAAATTACTCTCGCTAAATATGCGCATTGCTCTACTTTCTTTTTTAACCTTAATTACTACCTGCAGGTTTGATAGCACGACTTCAGATACCGCTGTAGCTCGTGTAAATGATCAATATTTATATACATCTGATATTGTGGCAAGCCTTGGCGAAAAAATTTCCGCTGCTGATAGTGCATCAATCGTGCAGAATTACATCAATACTTGGGCAAAAGAACAGTTGTTATTAGACAAAGCGGTGTTTAATTTAAATGCTGCGCAACAAGAAGATTTAGAAGTGTTAATTAGACGCTACCGAAACGATTTATTCATCAAAACCTACCAAGAAGAATGGCTAAAGGCTCGTGTTGATACACTTGTAACAGATGCTGAAATTGAAATGTATTTTCAAGAAAACAAACAGAACTTTAAGCTGCATCAGGACCTTTTACGCGGGCGCTATATTGAGTTGCCGGTAACGAATTTTAACAAGGCGAGTATAAAAAAAGCCCTTCGTAGGTTTAAGGAAGATGATAAAGTTTATTTGGATTCTATTTCGTTACAATTCAACGTTGCGTTTTTGAATGATTCTATATGGCTTAGGCCGCAGACCTTTTTTGGTCGTATGAACCGTCCAACTCCAGATACATATGAGCGCTATTTAAAAAGTAATCGATTTTTTGAAATTGAAGATTCTTTAGACCTATATTTGGTGTTTGTTGAGGAGGTTAGACGTCGAAACGAGTCAGCACCCATTTCGCATGTGAAATCTACCTTAAAACAGATTATGCTAAACAGGCGCAAGCTTGATATGTTACGTCAGTTTGACCGCGATATTTTAGACGAAGCTGTTAAAGAAAATATTTTTGAACAATATGAATAAAGTCTGCGCTCTTTTTTGTTTATCGGTTAGTTTTTTTACGCTAGCCCAACAACCTCAAGATTCTTTGAAAACAAGATTGAAGATAGACGGAGTCTCCGCTGTTGTCGGGGACTATGTTATTTTGGATTCTGATATCGATAAAGCTTACATCGACCTGGAGTCACAGGGCGTTTCTGTCAAAGATATTACGCGCTGTAGTTTACTTGGAAAATTGATGGAAGATAAACTTTATGCGCATCACGCTGAGCAGGATAGCATTGAAGT
>JAACDD010000058.1 GCA_009937085.1 Bacteroidota bacterium | reverse complement strand
GAGATCTAACTAACACGAGCCTAAAATTTCGTCAATACGCACCACATCATTTTGTAAACGATAGTGTGTGTTTTGATCTTTGCAGCCAATATGAATTAACGTAAACCAATAGTTAACGCCTCATCGGTTTTTGTTACTTCTACTACAGATTTACTCGTAAGACCTTTGACCGCTTTATCCCATTTTTTATTACTAAGTCCTGCTTGTTCCTTCACTGTTGTGAGAACGGCTGGACTTTCTTTCTTTAGTATGTCAATGATAACTTGTTCTTCTTCGGTAAGTGCTGGGCCTTTCTTTTCAGGGCGCATTTGCGGGAAAAACAGCACTTCTTGAATAGAGCTGTTATTGGTCAGGAGCATCGTTAGGCGGTCAATACCAATCCCAATTCCCGATGTGGGCGGCATGCCGTATTCCAATGCACGCAAGAAATCTTGATCGATAAACATGGCCTCGTCATCGCCTTTTTCTGATAGTGACATTTGATCCTCAAAGCGCTCGCGTTGATCTATTGGATCGTTAAGCTCCGAGTAGGCATTTGCCAACTCTTTTCCATTGACCATAAGTTCAAAACGTTCGGTAAGTCCTGGTTTGCTACGATGGGCTTTGGTCAGCGGACTCATTTCTTTAGGGTAATCTGTGATAAATGTCGGCTGGATGTAGTGGTGCTCGCACAGCTCGCCAAACAATTCATCAATAAGTTTTCCTTTACCCATCGTTTCATCAACCTCAAGACCAAGTTTTTTAGCTGTTTCACGTAATGCGGTTTCGTCCATTTCGGATACATCAATTCCGGTGTGTTCTTTTATTGCCTCTAAAATGGGTACGCGTGGATACGGGGCTTTAAAATCAATGGAGTTTTCACCCACTTGCACTGCAGAACTGCCGTTGGCTGCCACCGCTACTTCTTCAAGAAGTGCTTCCGTGGTGTTCATCATCCAATGGTAATCTTTGTATGCAACATAAAGCTCCATGACCGTAAACTCAGGATTATGGGTTTTGTCCATACCCTCGTTTCTAAAGTCTTTGGCAAACTCATACACGCCATCAAACCCACCAACAATAAGGCGTTTGAGGTACAACTCATTTGCAATACGTAAGTAGAGTGGAATGTTCAACGCATTGTGATGCGTTACAAAAGGCCTTGCGGCTGCGCCACCTGGAATAGGTTGTAAAATAGGCGTTTCTACTTCAAGATAGCCACGATCGTTAAAAAACGAACGCATTGTATTTGTAATCTTTGTTCGCTTTACAAAGGCATCTTTTACACTTGGATTTACAATCAAATCTACATAGCGCTGACGGTAGCGTTGTTCCGGATCCGTAAAGGCATCGTACGTATTTCCATCGGCGTCTACTTTTGGAAGCGGCAACGGACGCAACGATTTACTCAGCACAAAAAGCTTGTGCACTTCAACGGTTTTTTCGCCTACTTGAGTAGTGAATAATTTTCCTTCAACACCAATAATATCCCCAATGTCCAACAACTTTTTATAGACATCGTTATACAGGGTTTTATCTTCGTCTGGACACAGTATATCTCTGTTAAAATACAACTGTACTCTGCCAGTAGCATCTTGCAATTCGGCAAAACTTGCCTTTCCTTGCACCCGTCTCGACATCAACCGACCAGCCAAACAAACGGCACCGCCTTCTGTGTATTTTTCAGCGATTTCAGTGGCGTAATGAGTGGTGTCAAACGCTTCGGCAGGGTAGGGGTCTATGCCCAGCTCACGGAGTTTAGTGAGTTTTTCTCTACGTACAAGTTCTTGTTCTGATAATTCGTGCATCCCAAATTTTTCTGGCGCAAAGATAACCAATGCGCATGAGTTCTCAAGAACGTTCGAATTTGTATCTTTGAATTACACATGAGCTTATTTCGCGTACTTTTAGCTATCATCTTTCCACCTTTGGCAGTTATTGACAGGGGGTGCGGTTCTGTGATTATTGTTTTTTTACTCACGCTATGTGCATGGGTGCCAGGTGTAATCGGGGCGCTTATTATTTTGAATAGACCTTTTTATTATGAACCTTAAACCTGTTGTTCAGGTGCGTAAATTGGGCTTGGCGGCATACGATGCCGTAACCGATTTGCAACAAGAATTGTTTCAACGCACCATTGACCAGAAAATTCACAACCGTAGAAATCCAGATATGCAAATGACCACCGAAAATCATTTGCTTTTTGTGGAGCATCCGCATGTGTATACGCTTGGAAAAAGTGGGGATGAAAATAATTTACTCGTAAATGCAGAAACCCTTGCTGAAAAAGGCGTTTCGTTTTATCCCACGAATAGAGGAGGAGATATTACCTATCACGGCCCCGGGCAATTGGTTGGCTATCCCATCTTGGATTTGGATTGTTTTTTTACCGATATCCATAAATATTTGCGTTTGTTGGAGGAGTGTATCATTGCTACACTTACTGATTTTGGCATTTCTGCCTCGCGTAGCAAAGGGGAAACAGGCGTTTGGATTGATGTAGATGGCGACAATCCCCGTAAAATATGTGCCATGGGAATTCGTACCAGTCGCTGGGTTACGATGCATGGATTTGCTTTAAATGTAAATACCGACTTGTCTTTTTTTGATTATATCATTCCCTGCGGAATTCGCAATAAAGGGGTTACCTCTATGCAAAAAGAGTTGGGAAAAACCATTGATATAAAAGAAGTTAGTACCCTTTTTCAAAAACACTTTGCACATCACTTTGAGGCTGAGGTGCGTTAAGGCATTCGGTAAAATCGTAATTCTTTGTTGTTGTTTTGTGCGGCTAAATATACAGCCGACCCGGGCGTTCCTTGTCCCAACATGGCCCAACCCTCGCCGATTACGGGAAAGCTATCCAGAAGTTTTGCGTCGCGATTAAACACATACACTTTTCCCGACTGATTGTCCCAAATTACAATATAGGTGCGGTTGTTTACTACCTGAATTTGCGGCGGTGCATATACTCCAAAATCCAATTCTACCAACTGGTTGTTGATGGTTATTTTATTTTCGGTTTGGGTAACCAAGGTGTTTTTATTGGCCGCCAACGTATAGCGTGTTTCAAACGGCAACGCTTTTTTGGTGATTTTCCCTGAAGTGCTGATTTGAATCAACCTGTTTTTGGCATCAATGCTCACAAACCCGTTTTGATATGGGTAGATGTTTTGCGTGAATTTGATATCCGTTGGAATTTTAATGCGTGTTTTTCCGGTGCGGTGCAGCAGCTCTGCTTTACCAGATTTTTGAACTATGGCAATATAATCACGGTTTCCAATGCGAATGTGTTTGGGCGAATATGCCAAACTGCCTGTGAGTCTTGATTTACGCCAACCGCTTACTTTTTTCATACGGCGGTCATACATGCCTAATGTTTTTCCAGTCGATAACACAATGCGGTAGTCCCGTTGATTGTCATAATCAAAAATGCCAAGTGTACTGGACGTGCTCATCCCCGATTTGCTAAACCCTTTTACGGCTTTTCCATTTCGGTCTAAAACGTGAAAACTTTTGGTAGTGGTAAAAGCGAGCTGCAAGCGTTTATTTCGGTATAAGTCCACTTGTTGAATAGCCCCTAAAATAGCGCCATCAAGTTGCTTTTTCCAAAGCAATTTCCCAGTAGAAGTTAACAGGTAAAGTTGATGTTCCTCGTCCTGAACGACCCATTCCAATGCTTTGGTATTGTGGTTCTGTACGGCATAGGGTCCCCATGCTATGGGCGTGCTAAACGGTGCGGTTCCAGCCGATTCTATCCCTTGCGATTTGCTACCGCTTTCGCTGGGTTGTTGTAAGCTTAATGTGATATAAAACACATCGCCTTCTACAACACCTATATAATCGACTTGACGAAAAGCCCCAAAATCGGTTTTTGCCAATTTTTTTACATGTTTTTTTAATGTAGATTCAACTTCTGAAGGCGCTGCCCATGCCCATACACTACTTTGGCGCGGAAGGGTTTTTACATAGTTCTCAAAACGAATATCGTTGGCAAGCACATCATCTTTTTCTAACGCATTTAAAAGCGATTCCATCACCGCTTTAGACGTACCAAAATAGAGATGCTCGTTTAGAAACGCGGCGTATGGATAGGTTTCGTTTTTGGCAAGTGGTGCAAGTACGGTTGTCTTTTGATTTTCGTCTAAAAATTCAAAAATAGTTTGCCCGCTTACGCTGTATTGCGCCTTGGATTGGCGCGAAAGCGCAGTGCGTAATTCTTCCGCTTCTTGATTTGATTTTAACGCAAATACCACATCATTTCCCAATCCAACTTGCGCCACATAAGCGGCATCTAACAGTAAAGAATCGGTGGAGGTTTCGGGTTGGTTGTGGGTAATTTGAAAACGTTTCGCAGCTTTTGAAAACACTTCGTCATCAAAGGCAAAGGCCTGAATACTTTTTGCACTGCTAGGCAGATGTGCTGCCACGTCTTGCAGGGCTGTCGTTTGGTTTGCCAATGGCGATAAGCGCGACGCACCATTTGCTGGCAGCACGCCATAAGCACGCAGATATACGCCATTCGTATTGACACTTGGCACAAAGGCAGTCCAGTTGCTCCATTCGCTCCACGGCACAGGGGAAATATCATCAAAAAGCGAATTAAAAAAGGGTGCAATCTTGTTTTGCACAAAAAAGGTGTGCGGCTCTTTGGTGCTGTTGTAGAGTTGCGTTAGCGTGCTATCTATGCTATTGGGTGTGCTGCGCAGGCGAATGCTGCTTTCCATCAGCAGTTTACTTGACGATTGCAGGTGTAAGCTGTCCCAAGTAGCGTAATAGGTGGGTGGGGAAGTCTTGAATTGCAGCAGTTGTGTTTTGGCATAGCTTAGCGTATCGGCAGCTATGGAATCTAACTGTTGCGGTTTTTGATGCGTAATCCACAGGTAGCTGAGGTTGTCTTTGCCCTCGGGGTGAAAACTCAATTGCCCGCTGGTGTTTTCCGCTACCGCATCCATTTGGGCGAAGAAGTCAGGAAATACTTCGGCAAGTGCCGCCGCTGCAGTATGCTGCGTGGCATAGGATTTCATGGGTCCAAACGACTCACTTTTGACCACCACTACGGCATTATTGGGTAAATAGTCCAATAAAGAGGATGAATGGGTTTGTTGTTGTTGGCAAGCACCTATACTAAGGCAGAGTGCAAGGAGCAGCAGTCTTTTCATACGGCAAAGTTATAAATCCAATGACAGTTGTTTGGGGTATAACGCAAAAGTTTTACGGTGTATTTTAACAGGGCCGTGTTTTAGGATGGCCTCTCGGTGTTTGGCTGTGGGATAGCCTTTATTGGTGTCCCAACCGTAGTGCGGATGCTTTTGATGATGCGCTTGCATGACATCGTCACGGGTGGTTTTTGCCAAGATGGACGCCGCTGCAATGTTTAAAAAACGGGCATCGCCGCCTACCATACAATGGTGCGGAATGTTGTGGTAGGGTTTGAATTTGTTCCCATCTACCAAAATGGTTTCGGGAACTACCGCCATATTGGCGATGGCCAGTTGCATGGCTTCTATGGAAGCATTTAGGATGTTGGTTTTATCAATGCGGGTATGCGACACATGCGCAATGCCATAGGCTAAGGCAACCGTTTTGATTTCCTCGCGTAGCGCATAGCGTTGCTTGGCAGTAAGTTTTTTGGAATCTGTAAGGAGCGGATGCGTATAGCTGGGCGGCAGGATAACCGCTGCTGCCGTAACAGGCCCCGCCAAACAACCCCGACCCGCCTCGTCTGTACCGCACTCTAGTGTTTGCGTAAACTGTGTTTGCATAAAAAGTAAAAATACAAAAGAATGTTTGTTTTTGGTTTCACAAAAAAGCGTTCTTGGATACGCCCGAATGTATGTGTAAGTAGCTTATTTTTGCTAGGCCACTACTGGCCACACAAACTGTTTCGTATATGACCGCATTGACCGACATCAAAGACCTTGAACTTCAACGTATCCTTCATGCGTTTCTTATCGCAGGAGTTCAAGTATATCAAGAGGTTAAAATGGGCAACGGCCTAGACCTTGCCGCTGCGTCAAATGCATCCGGAGACAGTCAGTTAAATCTGGACATCATCGCCGACACCTATTTTCAAGAAGCTATTGCCAGCACTACTCATGTGCGCTATATCATATCTGAGGAACGCCCCAATTTACAATCCTACGGCAAAGGGGAATACAGCGTTTCCCTCGATCCGTTGGACGGTTCTAAATCGGCGGCTGTGGGCATTCCACCGGGTGCTATTTTTGGGGTTTTTAAAGACGCACAACAGATTTCAGATTTTAACGGGAAGCACATCGTTATGGGTGGTTTTTTTGTTTTTAGCATAAACCTAGAGCTCTATTTTTCGCTGCATGGAACCGCCACAAAAGGCGTTTGGGATGCAGATACCAACCGTTGGAAGTTTAGCGCGTTGCCCGCCATGCCAACTAAAAAAATGATTGCCATTAATGCATCTAACCGAACGAAATGGGACAATTGGCTGCAAGACTACTTTGATAGGCTTATCAACCATGAAGATAAAAACGGCACTTCCTTTAACCTAAGGTGGTATGCTTCTATGGTTTCCGAAGTAAAACGACTTCTTTTGGAAGGCGGTATTTTTGCCTACCCCAACGACAAAAGACCAGGCTATGCCCACGGGCATTTACGCCTGGTATATGAAGCCATTCCCATGGCGTATGTATTGGAAGCCGTAGGCGGAACATCTTCAAACGGCGATACCGCAATCCATGACCTTGATGTGACCGAACTCCATCAAAAAACACCCTTGTTTTTGGGTGAGGCTGCCTTAATTGCTGACATGGAAAAAGCTAAAAAGGGGGTTGGGGTGTGATGGTTGGTGGGTTGAAAGGTAGTATTAATCAAGTGGGGTATTAAGCTAATTCCTTTTCCATGTATTTCTTTACCAATCCTTCAATATCACTGGGGTGAAATGACACATCCCAATGCCATGTTCCAAAACCTCCGTGATTATTCACCGCGTTGATCCACTCGTTCAAATATTCTCGCTTGGTTTTGTTCTGCTGGCTGTCAACACCTTTGGTTTCCAAAACCATGTAGTCGCCATTTACCAAACGGAGAATAAAGTCAGGGTAGAATTTTCTTATTACTCCTTTGTGATTGTATAGAATGGTAAACCCTAAATGGTCATTCTTAACAAATGATTTTACTAAATCTGATTTGTCAAAGAAGTAAGCTTCATTTGCTTCCCAACCGCTATCATAAACGCAATGACTGATATGTGACTTCTCAGTCCATTCGCAAGGTTTGCTAGTGTACCATGTTCTTACATCTTCAGTTGAACGAATTGGTTTTTCCTTATCAAATATGGGTGTTAGTTTTTCTGTGTTGTCAGAACGGATTGCTGACCAAATATGCTGAACGATTTTATTCATGTTCAGAATAATGAGAATCTTTCTTTTTGAATCATCCTGGTGGAAGAGGTCGTTCTTGATTTGAATTTTATCTGAACCAATAAACTGCTCAACAATCCGCACTACCTGTGCAAGGAAAATTTCTTTACTTCCTTTCCAATTAGGTCGTTTCTCAGAATTGTAGATGGTAGATGCTATTCTAAAAACAATGGATTGAACTCTTGTGCCTTCAGCAATCTGCTCTAACCCAATTGCAGATTTTACTTTTGGATTAGCTTTTCCTGAAATGATGGCTGCCAATTCTGCCTCCGTGATTGATTCATATGGATCAATTTCT
>JAACDD010000057.1 GCA_009937085.1 Bacteroidota bacterium | reverse complement strand
GTGTTTATTAGAGATGTTCACGACCCAAAAAAAATATCTGCAACAGGTTCTGGTGGTTTAAATATCATTGACTTGTCCAACAAAGATTCCTGTGCTTTTATTGCCACACAAGATTTAGGAAAGTGCTACAAAAACGATACGTTTGAAGTACTTGGTCGTTTTGATGCAGCTGATGTCCGCGGGTGCTCGCTTATGACGGCGTAACCACCAACAAAAAGTAGTTTTTCTTTCCGCGTTGCAACAGCACATAGCGATCGCAAATAATATCTGCAGCGGAAATATTTTTGTCCTCCGAAACCTTTTGTTTGTTCACTGAAATCGAGTTTTCTTTTAGCGCCCGTCGAGCCTCACCATTCGATTTTAAAAATCCTGTATTCCCCGCCAGGGCATCCATAATGGAAAGGCCTTCACCTGAGAGTAAATCGGTAGTAACCTCAGCTTGCGGAACGCCATCAAATACGTCCAAAAGCGTTTGAGCGTCTAAAGCTTTTAATGTTTCAGCAGTAGCTTTACCAAACAAAATTTGAGAGGCTTGCTCAGAACGAGAAACGTCCGCTGCGCTGTGTACCATAGTGGTAACTTCTTGCGCTAATTTACGCTGTAACTGGCGTTGATGCGGTACTTCACGATGCGTTTGGACTAAGGCGTCAATCGCTTCCTTGCTCAAAAACGTAAATATCTTTATGTATTTCTCAGCATCTTCATCAGATGCGTTTAACCAATACTGGTAAAACTTGTATGGCGATGTTTTTTCTCGGTCTAACCAAACATTTCCACTTTCTGTTTTTCCAAATTTGGTACCATCGGCTTTGGTAATCAATGGGCACGTAAGCGCATAGGCTTTACCAGCTAACTTTCTTCGAATCAGTTCAGTTCCTGTAGTAATATTCCCCCATTGATCGCTACCACCCATTTGCAGCATGCAGTTGTGGTGTTGGTATAAGTGAAGAAAATCGTACCCTTGAATAAGTTGATATGTAAATTCGGTAAAAGACATTCCTTCTTTGGCTTCCGCGCCAAGACGCTTCTTAACCGAATCTTTTGCCATCATATAATTCACGGTGAGGTGTTTTCCAATATCACGAGCAAAATCAATCAAACTAAAAGACTTCATCCAATCGTAGTTATTCACCAAAACGGCACCATTTTCTTTGGTGCTATCGAAATCCAAAAATTTGGCAAGTTGATTTTCTAAACCTGCACAATTGCGTTCTAATGTCTCGTTGTCTAATAAATTACGTTCTGCAGATTTTCCAGAAGGATCGCCAATCATTCCTGTGGCACCGCCAACAAGTGCATACGGTTTGTGCCCGTAGCGTTGAAAGTGCATCAAAATCATAATCTGAACCAAACTCCCAATGTGAAGTGAATCTGCAGTAGGATCAAAACCTATATACCCGGCAGTCATGCCTTTGGCAAGTGTTTCTGTGGTTTCGGGCATGATATCATGCACCATCCCGCGCCATGTTAGTTCTTCAACAAATGATGACATAAAATTCGTTTTAGCAAATATAAACCCTACAAATGAACCAGTAAGTGTATCTGCAATTATTCTTTTGGCAAAGGTTTTTCAAGCCCTTGTAATGAATCTTGCTTTTGAAACCGTTGGATTTCCGCTTTTACCGACTCAAAAATTTTTGTATACAATTTAGGTTTTGAAGCGTAATACGTATTGCTTTGAACAAAAGTTATGCTGTCAATACCATGAAATACATACAATGAATCTATGGAAACAAAATTGTCTTTTGCATAACTTGAAGATGCGCTTAGCAACGCCAAATCTATATGGAAATCGGTCATTTTATCGACAGGCATTAGCTTGTCCGGTTTTGGAATACGCTCTTGGGCGCATCCCACCAAAAACAAAAAAATCAATAGTGACGCAACTTGTTTCATCTGGCAAAAGTAAGGGCTTTAACTTTAGGATTTTGTGCAAAATTACCTTGATTGTAGATTACATTTCCATTGATAATGGTATGTGTTACTGCGCCACGCAGCGTAGTTCCTTCAAGTGGAGACCAGCCGCATTTGTACAATACATTATTACGCGTAACCGTTTGAGATGCGTTGGTATCCACCAAAACCAAATCGGCAAAATAGCCTTCACGAATGTAGCCACGTTGTTCAATATCAAAAAGTATAGCAGGATTATGACACATCTTTTCCACTACTTTCTCAAGAGTTATTTTTCCTTGTTGCACACATTCTAACAGCACGGGTAGCGCATGCTGCACCATTGGACCTCCGGAAGGCGCTTTGGTGTAGGGTTGTGCTTTTTCGTCCAAGGTATGTGGCGCGTGGTCGGTGGCAATAATATCGATGCGATCATCGTTTAATGCGTTCCATAATTCGTCGCGGTCGTGCGCTGTTTTTACGGCAGGATTCCACTTGATATGTGTTCCTTTTTGCGCATAGTCTTTATCTGAAAACCATAAGTGATGAATACATACCTCTGCGGTAATTTGCTTTTGTGCTAAGGGTAATTCGTTTGAAAAAAGAGCCGTTTCTTTAGCGGTAGATAAGTGAAATACATGAAGACGCGCGCCGGTTTCTTTGGCTAAGGCTATTGCTTTTGAAGACGATAAATAACATGCTTCCTCAGAACGAATCTCTGGGTGGTGCTCAATGGGAATAGCATCACCAAACTTAGCAATGTATGTTGCCAAATTGGCTTTGATGGTTTGTTCATCTTCACAATGAACCGCAATGGGTAACTTAAAAGCAGAAAAAATCTCTTTTAATGTGTTGGGATCGTCTACAAGCATATTTCCTGTAGAAGAACCTAAAAAGAGTTTTAGTGCAGGTGTGGTTTTTGGGTCAATGGCTTTAACTTCGTCTAAGTTGTCATTTGTTCCGCCAAACATAAACCCGTAGTTCACCCACGAAGTTTGCTCAGCTACCGCTAATTTATTGGCATACGCATCGGCGTTCGTAGTTTGCGGATTGGTGTTGGGCATTTCAAAATACGAGGTAATACCCCCCGCCACACAAGCTTTTGACTCGGTTTCAATGGTAGCTTTATGCGTAAGTCCAGGCTCGCGAAAGTGCACTTGGTCATCAATACACCCAGGCAGCAAGTGCTTTCCTCGAGCATCAATCACCTCCATGTCTTGGGATACGGCAATTACTGGTGCAATTTTTAAAATGCGCTCGCCTTCTATAAGTACGTCTTGTAGCGTTATTGTCCCTTCATTGACAAGTCGTGCGCCCTGGATGAGTAATTTATTCATGTTTTTATTTTTTGAACATACTGCGCCATTTCATGGCTAAAATTCCAAAAATAGCCTCGCTAATAATAGAATTGTTCATTTTTGAGTCCCCTTGAACTCTGTCTGTAAAAATAATAGGGAATTCGGCAATACGAAAACCTTTTTTCCATGCCCAAAATTTAAGTGCAATTTGGAAGGCATACCCTTTAAATCGAATATCTTCTAAATCCAATGCCCGTAGAACATTGGTTTGATACCCCACAAATCCTGCAGTTGGATCTGTTACGGGAAGTCCAGTAATTAATCGCACATAGAGCGATGCGCCGACAGAAAGCAAAATTCGGCCCAAAGGCCAATTACGTACGCGAATTCCATTTTTATACCTTGAACCCACAACGAGATCAGCCTTGTTTTGTTCAAGTAGTTCAAGCATTTGTACAAGTGATTCTGGTGGATGTGAAAAATCGGCATCCATCTCAAATAAATACGAATAGCCTTTGTCGAGTGCCCACTTAAAGCCGTGAACATACGCAGGGCCAAGGCCCTCTTTTTTTTCTCGAACGCTAAGCTGAACTTGCGGATGAAGCTTCATCAACTCTTTTACAATTGATGCTGTACCATCAGGGGAATTATCGTCCACAACCAAAATATCTGCAGCAATGGGCAGCGCCAAAACCGCTTTGATGATAGGCTGAATATTTTCAGCCTCATTATAGGTAGGGATAACAACTACTGCTGCATTCATAATTAGCTAAAATACATATTTAAATGTGTGAGCGTAGCGTAAAAATTTAGATACTTTTGTGTTATGTACGAACTCAGAGAACATGTCGCAGCATATTTTGGACTTTACTTGTTCGCGCTACTTGTACTTTTTGTTTTTCTGAAGCTACTCAATCCTACAAGATTTCAGTCTATGGTATTTTTTTGGCTCCGAACAAGCAGTAATGCAGAGCTAAATAAACCCTTTAATCAAAAAAAGGCGTTTTCGTTTGTTGGCTTTGTTTTCAGGGCATTTATGTTTGGATTAATCGTACAGGTGTTTATTTCAAAAAATCTCAGTGCGGTTTCTTTTAATGAATCTGTGTTATTTTGGGCAGGTGGATTTATGTTGTTTTGGATGACACGAACACTAATAGAAGGGGGATTGATTTCAGTATTTGGACAGCGAGAAGGCCTTTTAAAATTGTTTTATATGCGCGCTATTTTTAAAGAAAAGTGGGCTTTTTTGGTTTGCTGCCTTACATTGATGCTTGTTTATTTGTCGTTATCGCCCATAGGAGCACAAATACTTGCATTGATTTATGCATTAGGATTGATTGGAATACACCTCCGTTTTATGGGATTATATTTTAGACGCAATCCTATAAAAAAGGTATACATAATTTTGTATATTTGCGCTTCAGAAATTAGCCCCATATGGCTCTTGATACAAACACTCAAACTTTAACGAAAATTGGGAAAGTGAAAACCATTTTGGTTTCACAACCAGCACCTTCGATTGAAAATTCACCTTACAATCAACTTATAGAAAAGCGAAAAGTCAGTATCGACTTTCGCCCTTTTATTCATGTTGAAGGCGTTTCTTCTAGAGAAGTCCGTGTGCAAAAGATTGACATCACAAAGTTTTCTTCGATCATCTTTACAAGCCGTAACGCTGTTGATCATTTTTTCCGTATCGCAGAAGAGCTTCGCTACACTGTGCCTAGCACATTGCGCTATTTTTGTCAATCTGAAGCAGTTGCATACTACCTTCAAAAATATATTATATACCGTAAACGTAAAGTTTATGTGGGTTCGCGCACATTAGATGACGTACTAAAAGAAGCAGTAAAGTATAAAGACGAAAAGTTTTTATTTCCATGTTCTGATGTTTTAAAGCCAAGCATTTCGAATGCTATTGACGCTACGGGAATTACTTGGACAAAAGCGGTTTTTTACAAAACAGTTATCAGTGACTTGTCAGACTTACGTGATGTATATTATGACATTTTGGTATTCTTTAGTCCATCTGGGATTCAGTCATTGTTTCACAACTTTTCTGATTTTGAACAAAACGATACACGTATTGCAGTATACGGTACATCCACAAAAAAAGCTGCTGAAGAAAAAGGTCTGCGCATTGATATTTTGGCACCGACGCCAGAAAATCCATCAATGACTAAAGCACTTAGCGATTACATTGCTATAGCCAATAAGCGTTAGTTAGCTACGCAAATATCCAATTAACATATTTAGCCACCCTAAAATCAGGAGTAAGCCACCTATTGGCGTGACTGGTCCTAATATTTTTGGCAAGAGTGCTATAGACGCATTGCTGCTTATGGATAATCCATAAATAGAGCCTGAAAATAATAGTGTTCCAACTACGAAAAAAAGCACGGTTCGCTTTGTAAATGGGTGTTTGACTGTACTCAAAAACAGCAGTGCTAACCCATGAAAAAACTGATACCGCACACCAACCTCAAAGGATTGCAAGGCATCTGAACTCAAATACGATTTTAATAAATGTGCGCCAAATGCACCCAAAATAACGGCTGTCCCGCAAAATAATACACCCCAAATACTGCGTTGTTTTTGTGTCATGGTAATTTTTTTCTAAAATAGTTTACTATGTTTATACACCAAAACAAATGGATTGAAAAAAGTAGAAGAACACATTTCACTCGACGGCATAGATAAGGCCATCTTGCGCGTGCTTATGGAAAACGCCAGAACACCAGTGCAAGAAATTGCCAGAAAACTAAATCTTTCGGGATCGGCAGTGCATCAACGCATCAAAAAACTTGAAGATGCCAATTTAATTCAAGGAAGTTATCTCAAGCTTAACCCATCATCGCTTGGATATACCACCACAGCATATATTGGGGTGTATTTGGACAAAGCTATGCGCAACCCAGAAGCCGTATCGCAGTTAAAAAAAATTCCCGAAGTGGTAGAATGCCATTATACCACAGGTAATTGGAGCATTCTGATTAAAATGTTGTGTAAGAACAACGAGCACTTGATGCAATTACTCAATCACAACATACAATCTATTGACGGCGTTTCACGAACCGAAACCTTTATTTCGCTTCACCAACAAATCAATCGTCAAATCAATATTTAGCGCCTAGAGCTTGCCACTCGAAGGGCGAAGTAAATTAATGTTGCTAACGATCCAATAGCAGCAACTACATAGGTGCGCGCCGCCCATTTGAGTGCGTCTTTTGACAATACAAATTCTTGTTGGCTTACCATATTTTTTCGTTGCAACCATGATAAAGCACGATTGCTAGCATCGTATTCAACAGGGAGGGTGATAAAACTAAACAGCGTACCCAACCCAAAAAGAACTACCCCTGCTACTGCTAAATTGTAGCCCATTGCAGAGCCAATTCCCAACATAAATCCACCAAAAATAACATACATAGAAAACTGAGAAGCCACACTTACCACAGGGACTAGCAGCGAACGAAACGTTAACCACTCGTAGCTTTGTGCGTGCTGCACCGCATGACCACATTCGTGCGCAGCAACAGCAGCCGCGGCTGCATTGCGTTCGTGATAAACGCTTTCACTAAGGTTTACAGTTTTGTTTTTAGGATTGTAATGATCGGTTAGTTTACCACGGACGGCAGTTACCTTCACATCCCGAATGCCATGGTCTGAAAGCATTTTTTCGGCAATTTCTTTTCCAGACATTTGGTTGCGCAACGCAACTTTTGAATACTGCTTAAACTTAGATTTCAGTTTGTATTGAATCCACATACTGGCACCAGCAAAAACAGCAATTAACAAATAATATTCTAAGTACATAACTTTTATTTTAATTTAAGCAAACAACAAAAATCGCTAATTCTTTGAGCGAATTATAAAGGTAATAATAAATATGATAATGGAAATAGAAATGCTATTTGCCACAATTATTGAAGGGCTGTGAATCAATAAGCCATAAATAAGCCAACACAAAGTACCTGTTCCCATTACAAGGTACATGGTTAATGACAAACCGTTAGCTGATTGGGTTTTCCAAATTTTAAATGCCTGCGGCAAAAAAGCGGAAGTAGTTAAGATGGCGGCTATAAAGCCGATGTATTCAGGGTTTAACATTCTAAATAACAATATTCACAATTTTATTTGGTACAACAATCACCTTTTTGGGGGTTTTGCCCTCCAAATAGTTTTGTGTGCGTTCTTCTTGCATCACAGCAGCCTCAATTTCGTCTTTACTAAGCGAAGTGGACAATGCTAGCGTAAAGCGCATCTTCCCATTAAAACTAATTGGATACGCTTTGGTGTCGTCTTGCAAAAAGTCGGGGTTTGCCACAGGATAAGCAGCATTCGTTATCGAATCTTGATGCCCTAATAATGCCCAAAGCTCTTCAGAAATATGTGGTGCAAAAGGAGCTAATAGTACCGTAAGCGGTTCTAGAATTTCCCGATGATTGCACTTCTGACTGGTGAGTTCATTGGTGGCAATCATAAACGCGCTAACCGAAGTGTTGAGCGAAAACTGTTCGATGTCTTGGGTTACTTTTTCAATTGTTTTATGCAGTGTTTTAAGCGATTCTTTTGTGGGTTTGTCATCACTTACAACAAAGTATTCGCCGCTGTGAAATAAGCGCCAAAACTTATTTAAAAAGTTACTCACTCCCGAAATACCTGCTGTATTCCAAGGCTTTGCTTGCTCAATGGGACCCAAAAACATTTCATACATACGAAGTGTATCTGCGCCATACTGCGCACAAATGGAATCGGGGTTTACTACGTTGTATTTGGACTTGGACATTTTTTCTACCTCGCGGCCAACAATATATTTTCCGTCCTCCAACTCAAATGTAGCATCCGAAAAATGAGGTTGCCACTTTTTTAATCCTTCTATATCCAATTCATTTTGAGCCGAAACTAACGAAACATCCACATGCACTGGAATAACTTTTTTGCCTTTGCATAAGCCTTTGGATAGGTAGTTTTGTGAATCGGGAATACGATACACAAACGCACTTTCACCCAAAATCATCCCTTGGTTAATCAATTTTTTAGCGAAATTTTTAACAGGTACAAGTCCTAAGTCATACAAAAAATACTGCCAAAATCTAGCGTAAAGCAGGTGTCCTGTGGCGTGTTCACTTCCGCCCAAATACAAATCTACTTCTTTCCAGTACGCCATGGCTTCTTTGCTTGCAAAGGCCTCAGTGTTGTGCGCATCCATATAGCGGTTAAAATACCACGAACTCCCTGCCCATCCTGGCATGGTGTTTTTTTCTAACGGAAAAACCGTTTTGTTATCTACTTTATGGTTAGAAACTACCTTGTTTTGCATCGTATCCCACGCCCATTCGGTAGCGTTACCAAGTGGTGGTGCGCCATCGGCAGTAGGGAGATATTTTGATACCTCAGGTAATTCTAAGGGTAAATATTCGTCTGGAATAAGTTGGGGTTGCTCCTTGATATAATATACAGGAATAGGCTCACCCCAGTAGCGTTGGCGACTAAAAACAGCATCGCGCAAGCGGTAGGTAGTTGCACCTTCACCCATGCCTTTATTACCAAGTTCAGCAATCACTTTTTGCGTAGCCTCGGGAATAGACAAGCCGTCTATAAAATCGGAATTGGCCATTATGGTATTTTCTTTGGCAGTATGTGCCGCCGCTGAAATATCCACCGCTTTAAAAATGTTTTTAATTGGAAGGTTAAAGTGAGCGGCAAAATCATAGTCGCGCTGATCACCGCAAGGAACTGCCATGACAGCACCTGTACCATATCCTGCAAGCACATAATCCCCAATCCAAATAGGAATTTTTTCATTCGTCATGGGATGGAGCGCAAAAGCTCCTGTAAATACCCCGCTAATTCGATCTACTTCGCTCATGCGTTCGCGTTCGCTGCGCTGTGCCGCTTGAGCTATATAAGCATCTACTTCCGCTTTTTGTTCAGCGGTTGTAATTTCCTTTACCCACTCATGTTCTGGAGCTAATGTCAAAAAGGTAACACCAAAAAGGGTGTCGGGTCTTGTGGTAAATACTTCTATTTGGCGTTGACTATTTTCGATGTAAAAACGCACACTAGCACCCACAGATTTTCCAATCCAGTTGCGCTGCATTTCTTTTAATGGCTCGGGCCAATCGATGAATTCTAAGCCCTGAAGCAACCTATCGGCAAAAGCTGAAATACGCATGCTCCATTGCTTCATTTTTTTACGCTCAACAG
>JAACDD010000056.1 GCA_009937085.1 Bacteroidota bacterium | reverse complement strand
GGACGATAATTATCCTAAGAAATAAACCTGTTTTTATGTTTTTGGGCTAAGGTACATTGCGTGCTTCCAAAAACGCGTTTTCTGTTTTTTGCGATACAATTGTACAATCCTCTTTGAATAAAATTAGGGGTTATCCAAAAAAAGAATACGGTCCATTTAAATCTAGGAAGTTTGCGGATTATATGTCTAATCGCATGTTGATGCGTTAGCGTATGTGAAGCGTCGACAACTACCACTGTTTCTTTTGAAAGCTGGAAGTTTTGAGCGTATGTTGAACCAAGCGATGCAAATTTAAAGTATTGATGTACATCATATCGAATAATAAATTTTACAAAAGTGCTGCACATCAGACATTCACTATCATAAAAAATTACGGCTTGATTCACTTTTTCTTACGTTCTACTAGTTCTAGTGCTTCAACATTAACTTGTGTGGTAAAAACGCCATAATTGACAATTGCTTTATTCTTTTCTAATGTGTCAATGGTACCCACTGCTTTTCCATCGTACATACGTACTTTATCGCCAATATTAAAAGTGATTTTTGGGCGTAGTTTTTCCTTGGGTTTCTGAACAGGTTTTTTCTTTTTTTCCTCTCGCACTACTTCAACCTTTTTGTAAACCTCTTCCTTTAGTGCCTTTTTCTGTTTCTGTTCTTTTTTGTGTTCCGCAACCGATTTGCGTTTACGTTTGGCATTTTCTTCTTCCACAACACGGAGTAGATCCGCAATTAAAGGACGTTTTTTGTTGTTGATAAAATACCGTTCTGCCGCATCATTAACCTTATTACCCAAGGCAATCATGCGCTGCTCCTGATCGTAAAGTTCTTGATAGCGCTCCAGTTTTACTTTAACCTTCGCATTAAGCGTTTCAAGCTTTTCATTTTCCTTTTTATTTTTGATAGATGCCTCTTGTAGTTCTTTTGAGGTCTTGGTCATGGTAGCGCGTTCTTTTTGCAGTTTTGCAATACTGGCATCAAAGCGCACTTTACCGCGTTCAATTTTCTTTTTTGCCCTATTGATAAGGCTGTACGGAATATCGTTTTTCTCTGCTACCTCGAAAGTAAATGAACTTCCGGCTTCGCCAGAAACCAAATGAAATGTGGGCTGTAAACTCTTACCGTCAAACTGCATATTGGCATTGGTCATATGTGGCAATTCGTTGGCGAGAAGCTTTAGATTGGAATAGTGCGTGGTAATGGCTCCAAAAGATTCACGCTCATAAAATACTTCTAAAAATATTTCTGCTAAGGCACCTCCCAATTCGGGGTCAGATCCTGTTCCGAATTCGTCAATTAAAAACAAGGTTTTTGCATCGCATTTTTTTAAAAAACGCTGCATGTTTTTTAAGCGATAGCTATAGGTGCTTAATTCATTTTCAATGGATTGATTGTCGCCAATATCCGTTAAAATACGTTCAAAAACACCTATATGACTTTGTTCGTGAACGGGAATCAAAAAACCGCTTTGCAACATCAATTGCAAAAGGCCAATGGTTTTTAAGGTGATACTTTTTCCTCCCGCATTAGGTCCTGAAATAACCATGATGCGGTTTTCGGGGTGTAGGCGTACATCTTGCGGATAGGTTTTATTCTTCTTTCTTTTGTTGCTTAAGTAGAGTAGGGGATGATACGCGTTTTTTAAATCAATTTCTTGGGTTTCACAAAGTATGGGTAAAGCGGCATTCATCTCCCTGGCATAATGTGCTTTCGCAGCATGCGTGTCTATCAAGGTTAAAAAACTAGAAAAGGTTTTAAAATCTGCTTCAAACGGACGCATAAAATCAGTCAATGCACGTAAAATCGCATCGATTTCTTCTTTCTCGTCATACAATAGATTTTGCAGTTCTTGGGTGTATTGCAAGGTCGTTTCGGGTTCAATATATACGATGCTTCCCGTTTTGCTACTGCCGTGGATTACCCCTTTAACTTTACGGCGATACATCGCTTTTACTGCAAGTACGCGTCTACTTCCAATAACCGTTTCTCGAATTTCATCTAAAAAACCAGAACCGTGATACGTACTTAACGCACTACCAAAACTTTGGCTAATTTTTGAACGCACACCATTCATTTGCCTGCGAATGCTAAATAGCTTGTCTGAAGCGCGGTCTTTTAACTCACCGAATTTGTCAACAATGCGATGAATTTCTGCGGGAATCTCTTTAATTGGCGTTTGCCCGTTTGTGGATTCAAATAAACCGGGGTAGCGGTTTTTGTTTTTTCTAAGAAATACAAATAGTGTATTTGCCGTTTCCGACAGCAACAACAGGCGTCTAAATCCTTCGACCTCTATTTTGCTGTTTTCTACAGATAGCAATGAAATTTCTTGCGCTACATCTTCAAACCCGTGATTTGGAATGGGTTTTTCTTGTGAAAAAGAGGTCAAATATTCGTTTGTGCGATCTAACGTACCACACACTGCACGAAAAGTTGTGTATGGTGAAGTCTCCATCATCTGTAACTTTCCCGATTCGGTTGCACAACGCGCAGCAGCCTGTTCTAAGACTACTCCAAACTCCAAATCATCAAGTGTTTTCTGCGCAATTATTTTCATTCCAATTTTTTCTACCTTGAGGCATCGCAAAAATAGCTTTTTTCATGCAGGTTAGATTAGAAAAATCTTGGCAAAATCAATTGGCCACTCAGTTTGATGCTCCTTATTTTAAGGAACTTACCGATTTTGTTCGTCAAGAATACCAGCAATTCACTTGTTTTCCACCAGCAAAAGATATTTTTAACGCATTAGATTCTACTTCTTTTAGTGATACGCGTGTCGTTATTTTAGGACAAGACCCGTATCACGGAGAAGGCCAAGCGCATGGGCTTTCGTTCTCTGTTGCTGAAGGCGTATCACACCCACCATCCCTTATTAATATTTTTAAAGAATTAGAAGTTGACACAGGAAAACCATACCCAAAAAGCGGAGTTCTTACGCCGTGGGCAAAGCAAGGTGTACTGCTTTTAAATGCAACCCTTAGTGTTCGTGCCGGTCAGGCTGGAAGTCATCAGAAAAAAGGATGGGAACAATTTACAGATGCAATTATTGCTTCGCTATCCGACAATAAAACAGGCGTGGTGTTTATGCTTTGGGGAAATTATGCCAAGAAAAAAGGGAAACATATTGACCGTTCAAAACATTTGGTGTTGGAAACTGGGCATCCTTCGCCCTTAAGCGCTAATCGCGGATTGTGGTTTGGCAATAAGCATTTTAGCAAAGCCAATGCATATTTAAAACAACAGGGGGGAACGCAAATAGATTGGTGATTTAATTTTTCACAAAGCTTATGGTGCAAAATGAAGGTTTCACTTCAGTCCCATCGCCAAGTGGCGGTTGTGTTATTCTTGAAATCGCTGTTTTAGGGTTTGTATCACTGTTGGTAGATGTAAATGTTATTCCGTTGTCTGTTCCTGCGTCATACACACGACCAACAACTGTTTTGTTGGGTACAAACACATCGTTTTCGTCAAGTAAATTTACATCCACACAGGCAACGTACCAATCTGGACTTGGAGCAATCATGGTTACTAACGATACTGCTGGGAATTGGGAAGAAACGTCCACATCAATTGAAATGGTCCCCACACCACTGCCTAATCCACTTCCGGTATAGGATTTTAATCCTTTTCCGTTACTAATTTCCGCATCTAGTTCTTTTATCAATTCACTAGTTGCGCCTGTTTCTGCCATTTGTTCGATACCAGTTGTAGCAATTTTACCACTGGTAAAAAAAGTATTCTCCTTTTGATGCACCCAACCTACAAGTTGAGAAAAATGCGCGCCTGAGGGATAATCTGTTGGGAAATCGTTAATGTTCCAATCGAAGGAAAGGCTAACCGTGTAGGATGCCGTTTTATTTTCTGTTTTTAGAGGAATAATTTCATCTATATTTTTTGAGTCTTCTCCACAAGAAATGAATAAAATGGAGACAAAAAAGCATGTGTAAATTAAAGTGTTAGTTGTCATAAGATTTGGATTTAATTGTGATCTAATGCACAATATTTATGCCAAAAGCTTATATGTCTTGAAGAAGTAACACACTTGCCAATCCACCTGCGCCTGCAATAGCGGCCAAGCCTGTTTGGTTGCTGTTCTTAAGCGAATGAAACAAACGCACCGCCAATACCGCACCTGAAGCTCCAATAGGGTGTCCGTAAGAAATTGCACCACCATACGGGTTGATTTTTTCAATAGGCGCAGCACTGAGCTTTGCACATAAAATAGCCTGAACGGCATAGGCTTCCATAAGTGCTATTTGATTGATATTGCTCCAATTAAAGTGGTTTTCCTCAAGGATACGTTTCATTGCCGTTGCAGGCAGTATTGGAAAAGATTTTGGATCGCCGCCAAGAGTAAAACCATCTACAATTTCCATGCAATGCGCTGGATTGATTTTTTTTACCATTTCTTCCGATGCCACTGCTACAAATGCAGCACCGTCGGCTTTTGGAGCCGTGTTGCAGGGATGGGTATGTCCATAGGTTGCATTTGCTTTTTGATAGACTTCTTTGGTAATTGCTCTTGCAAAAGAATCAATAGGGTCATTTGGTGTTAAGGATACGATTTCAGTAGCCGCAACAGCTTTATGTGCTAAGGCCTTTTTATGGCTGTTGCGCACCCATTCGAATTCCTCATGATCAGAAATATTATAGGCTTCTTTTAATGCTTTTATACTATCTCCTAACGGGATTGTTGGGTTGTCGGTAGGGTAGAAAGGCGGTCTTTCGAGTGGTGTGGCCTTTTTGTTCCATTTTGTAGGGTAGTGTCGTTCTGGTCGAAGGGAGAAAGACTCTACACCGCCTGCTAAAATTAGATTTGCCTGACCGTTTTGGATTTGATTCGTTGCTTGAATAATCGCATCCAAACCTCCAACGCATTGCCGGTCTATGGAAGTGCCTAAGAGTGCTGACGAAAATCCTGCTTTAAGGGCACAAAGGCGTGCACTATTTCCACCGCCACCCATGGCGTTGGAAACAAAAACATCATCTACTTCAGTAGTATCAATATTTAGTTGCTTTAGATTATCGATGAGTACCGCTGCGGCCATATCTTCAATGGGGGTATCGCGCAAAAAGCCACCAACGGGTGAAATCGTGGTTCGCGCGCCAGCAATTAAAAATACTTTTCTTGGTTTTACAGCCATTTTATAAGCGATTTTATATCGGTTTTACCATTTGCCAGCATCGGCCAAGTGGGACAATGTACCCATTTTTTTGGAACGCCTTGCGCACCCAATGTATCGTGGGCAGTCTTATGTATGGACTGCCAAACTTTAGCAGATCGTTTTTCTGCGGTCAGTAAGACGAGTTCATTTTCTTTTAGTTCATTGGGCTGGGAGAGCAACACAAGTGTTTCTGTAGCCAACAGTTCCTTATACCACAATTCAAGCGCATTAAGATCAATAATATGACCACTAATGGAGACATGGCGGTCTGGTCTTCCCGTAAAAAACAACCGATTTTTATCACCAATAAAACCTTTATCTTTTGTTGAGATAAAACCGTTTAACTCATTTATTTTCAATGACTTTTGAAAATAGGATAAAAAGGCATCGTTGCTTTTTACCCAAATTGTTCCAATGGTGTTGTTGGGTAATTTTTGGTTGTGCTTATCTAATACAGCAACCGCTACATTTTTGCAAATTTCACCTACGTTTTTACCGTTGTCATCGGGCTTTTTAATGGCAACAAAGCTGGTTTCAGAGGCACCGTAAAAACTATATATTTTGGCATTCGGGAACACGTTTTGCACGTCGCTGCGCTGCCGATTAGAAAAGTTTGCGCCTCCCACAAAAAGATAGCGAACCGTATGTATAGCTTGCATCTGCTTGTTGGCAAATGCTTTTACAAAAAACGTGCAATGCAATGGAGTTGCCCAGAGGATATAGTTTTGATTTGCGTCAAGCTTTGTAAAGTGCCGTATTTCGTGATTTGGAAACACTTGAGGTTGCTGACCACGGTGTAAAGATTCCATGGCTCCAAAAAGGGAAAGCGAGTAGGGGAGCGCACCTAAAACAATTCCTTTTAGATCTGAAGAAGCCGCAAGTTCAGCAGCAATTAGCGCAAAGCTATTTTCCCAGCTTTCAAACGTCCGAACAATTCCTTTTTGGTTGTTTTTGGTCCCACTAGAAAAACACAAAATAGAAGGTTTTGACAGGCGGTATTCAGTTGTATAAATACCTTTTATAGTTGTTTTGTCAACAGTTAGACCCAATGATTTTACAATGTCCGATGAGATGGCTCCGACGCTTATTCCAGATTGAATAAGCGTCATGGCACTTTCTAAAAATAGACCGTGCTCGGATTCGTCAAAGAGCAGGAAGGTGTTTTTGGGTTCTGAAACGATATGTTGAAGCGCTGAAATCATAGGCTGTAATTAACCGCCAACACGCTTGACGTAATGTCCTTCGTTGCGAAGCACTTCCATGACGTTGTCACGTACATTCCCTTGTATAATAATTTCGTTGTCTTTCACTGTACCGCCAACACTACAGTGCTGTTTGATTGTCTTAGCTAGGGCTTTTAATTGGGCGGTATCGCCTTCAAATCCTTTGATTACGGTAACTGTTTTTCCACCACGACCTTTGTTGCTAAAGTGGGCTTCTAAGTGTTGTTTGGGCAATTCTTGCGCTGCTTCTGGTTCGGGGACATAGGTTCCTTCAGCTTCTGGAAAAAGCTTTTTTAAATCTGATAAGTCGCTTAGTTTAGCCATTATTTTTTTAGTAATCCAAGATCTATAAGACGTTCGCGAAGAAAATCTCCAGCGGTAATATCTTCAAACTGTTTGGGATGTTGTTCAGAAATGCAATGCGGTAATACATCTAAAGGCATATTCGCCACGGGATGCATAAAAAACGGTATGGAGTAGCGCGAGGTTCCCCATAATTCTTTTGGTGGGTTTATCACACGATGAATGGTCGATTTCAGCACATTATTGGTGTGTCTTGATAGCATATCACCCACATTTACCATAAGTTCATTTTCGCCAGCAATGGCATCTACCCATTCGTTGTTTCTATTCAATACTTGCAATCCTTTTCCCTGTGCACCCATGAGTAGTGTGATCAGGTTGATATCGCCGTGCGCAGCAGCGCGTTCTGCCTTTTTTGGTGCTGTTTGTATGGGTGGATAATGAATAGGGCGGAGGATACTGTTCCCTGTAGCGACAAAATTATCAAAATAATGTGTGTCCAAATTCAGGTAAAGCGCAATGGCTTGTAGTACTGCTATAGCTGTTTTTTCTAATGCCTTAAAAGCGGCTTCGCCAACTTCGTTAAAAGCAGGGATTTCCTCAATAATAACATTCGGTGGATAGTGCTGTTTTAGTGCTTCAGCTACTTCAGCATATTGACCAAAATGCCAAAACTCTTTTAAATCGCCTTCCTTTTTACCTTTGGCATGTTCTTTTCCAAAAGAGGTATAACCGCGCTGACCGCCACCGCCTTCAATCTCATATTTCTTTTTTACGGATTCGGGCAAGTCAAAAAAGGCTTTAATTTGCTTGTACAACTCATCTATAAGTTCTTCGGACAGAAAATGCCCAGAAACAGCTACAAAACCAATTTCTTCATAAGCGCGTCCCAAATCGGAAACAAATTGATTGCGTTGTTGTTGCGTGCCAGATGTAAATTCTTGAAGATCTAACGAAGGAATTTTATTCATACTTGCAAGATAAGAATTAGTCCAAAATATTTGACAATGCGGTATAAGGAAGTTGAAAAGCAT
>JAACDD010000055.1 GCA_009937085.1 Bacteroidota bacterium | reverse complement strand
TTCGCTAATGGCATCTTTTTGATAAATCTCATGCGCACGACTACCAAGTGAAAGGGTACAATCCCATGTACCAAGACGCATCGTTCCGCCTTTATTTTCCACCTCTTTTTGTTCGTCCATTAAACTAATAACAGGGTTTGGCGTTTGTTCTACCATTTCTGTTGAATTGGCATCTTTGATTCCAATCACATTACGTGAAAACTCAATAACAGCCATTTGCATGCCCAAGCAAATTCCAAAAAATGGAATGTTGTTTTCTCGTACATATTTGATGGCGCTAATTTTCCCTTCTATCCCTCGAGAGCCAAAACCGGGTGCAACAAGTAGCCCGTGAAGGCCTGCAAGACTTGTTTTACAATTCTCGGGGGTTAGGTGTTCCGAGTGAATAGAAACAACCTCAACTTTTACTTCGTTAGCCGCACCAGCATGAATAAATGCCTCCAAAATGGATTTGTATGAATCTTGTAGTTCAACATATTTTCCTACAAGCCCAATTCGAACATGTTGCTTTGGGTTTTTTAGACGTGATAGAAACGCTTTCCAATTTGCAAGGTCCGGTGCTACATTATCTGGTAATGCTAGTAAATCTAAAACAACGCTATCTAAGCCTTCTTCAAGCATTAAAAGCGGTACATCGTAAATTGTAGCTGCGTCAATAGATTGAATTACCGCCTCGCGCTTAACGTTACAGAACAACGCTAGTTTGTTGCGAATATCTTCAGAAAGTTCGTGCTCAGTACGACAAACTAAAACATCAGCGTTTATACCGCTTTCCATCAATGTTTTTACCGAGTGTTGTGTGGGTTTTGTTTTTAGTTCTGCCGCTGCAGAAAGGTAAGGCACAAGCGTAAGGTGGATTACAATACAATTTTCCCGTCCCAATTCCCATCGCAATTGACGCACTGCTTCTATATATGGTAAGGATTCAATGTCACCTACAGTTCCACCAATTTCAGTAATAACCACATCGTATTCATCCGTTGAACCAAGCAACTGCATGCGTTCTTTTATTTCATTGGTGATGTGTGGAATGACTTGAACTGTTTTACCCAGAAACTCGCCGCGGCGCTCCTTTTGAATAACACTTTGGTAAATACGTCCCGTAGTGACGTTGTTGGCTTGCGAAGTACGCACATTCAAAAATCGTTCGTAATGTCCCAGATCGAGATCTGTTTCTGCGCCGTCGTCTGTAACAAAACATTCGCCGTGTTCGTAGGGATTTAGCGTTCCAGGGTCAACATTGATATATGGATCAAATTTTTGAATCGTGGTTTTCAGTCCACGTGCCTGTAATAAGTTTGCTAAAGATGCAGAAATGATGCCTTTCCCAAGGGAAGATGTAACTCCTCCAGTAACAAAAATATATTTGGTTTTAGGCATAGCTTGATTGCATTAAAGGTGCAAAAATACAAAGAATAAACTACCTAGACTGCAACGAATCCACGACGATGTTAGGAGGTTTAATTTCAATCATTTCAAACCCCTGTTGCTGAATGATATAGGTGGCCGTATTTTCATAACCACCATTGGGAATTGGGGTGTACTCAAAACGATGTTGAAGTTGTTCTCCCAGTCCCAATGACACACCATCATATAAGCTTCGCTTCACAGCAATACGAAGTGCTACATCAATCATCACATCAAATCCTTTTACCGCTGTTCGGTTGGGTACCTTACCAAAACGCGTTTTATACGATGCATCAAATTTTAATCTAGTGCTATCTTGTTTAATATGAAAGTTACTTGGGTATGTAAACCGTACGTTCCCCAAATGTTCTTGCGAAACGTTAGGGTCATCGTAAGTAGCCGAACGGTAGTGAGTAATCAGTTGCACTTGCCTATCATCACGTTGTTGTGCATTTAGCATAGAGGTCATACTAGTAACAAGATTTAAGTCTTCGCTTTCTAAAAACACCCAGTTTGGTCGTGTTGGCGTAAGCAGTGAATCTACAACGTCAGGCGCTACAAATCCAAATCGTTCGTCGGGTCGAATAATTTCTGCAAGAGGAAATTGCTCCTGCAAGCTCAACTCTGTTTTTCGGTTTTTCTCATCCGAAATAATTAAAATACATGGGTTTTCTACGGTCGCATCAAGCGAGTCGATGTATGTGGCTATGCGTTTACTTAGGCTTTCTTTGCTCGGAATGGAATTAAAACTCGTTTTATAGGATTGGAAGTTACGGGGTGTCAAAGGCGAAACAACAGGGGTATTAAAAAATATTAATGCCTGAGAAACACGACTTACATTTCCGGGAGTAAAGGGCCCAATGACTGCATCAAATTGAGCAAAATCGTGCTGATTAAGTATTTGCTCTACGATGTGACGTTGATTTTCAGTATCAAAAACGGTAAGCTCGACACTTAGCCCTGCCGTATTAAGGCTGTCAGCAGCGAAAAGCATACCTGCATAAAAATCCAATGCAACTGTGGTAAGGTTGCGCTCTGTAAGTGTTTTTTCGGTTTGCATTAGAGAATCTAATTCAATACGCGGAAGTCGAAAAGGTGCCATTAACGCAATCCGAACTACAGGCGTAACAAAAGTGCTGTCCCAAAAACTTGGCTTTGAAATGAGTTGGGTGTTTTCGTGTAACAATGTATCCGCTTGGATTTTTGATATTTTTAACACCATTCCTGCTTGCAAATCCACGCCCACAAGCTCAGGGTTTAAGGCCTCTAATTGTTGACGATTTAATCCTAGTTTTTGTTCCAGTCTGTAGTATCCTTCTCTTGGCTGTACAGTATAATAGTTAAATTGGGCTACATTTTCCTCAGCTGATTTTAATGGAACTTTTAACAAAGCCCCAATAGAAAGCGTATCCCCTAGTTTAGGATTAAGTACACGAAGGGAATCTATTGAAACTCCGTACATATATGCCACACGCCAAAGTGTTTCTTTGGGGGTAACAACATGTTCTCCAAACGCAGGAGCTGATGCAATCTTAACTACTTTTTTGTAACGGGGAATCTTAAGCTTATCCCGTTTGCGAATCCCTTTACTAGCAAATGGATTGTGCGCAATTATTTGTTCTGTAGTGATGTCATACCTAGCGGCAATGACCTCAAGGGTTTCTTTCTTTTTTACTTTGTGAACAACAAAATGCGACAAATCGCCTTGCTGGGCTACGCCTACAAAGCAAAAAAGTGCAAATACAAAAACAATAAGACGTTTACTCCCACTCAATAGTTGCTGGAGGTTTTGAGCTAATATCATACACCACACGGTTAATTCCTGGAACACGATTAATGATTTGGTTTGAAATTTCTTGTAAGAATTCATACGGCAAATGTACCCAATCTGCTGTCATTCCGTCTGTTGATGTTACGGCACGAAGGGCAACACACTTTTCGTATGTGCGCTCATCACCCATTACACCAACTGAATTCACGGGAAGCAGCATTACACCAGCTTGCCATACATCATCGTAAAGGCCGTGATCGCGTAATCCTTGTATAAAAACGGCATCTGCCTCTTGAAGCATTGTTACTTTTTCTCTCGTGATATCGCCCAAAATACGAATAGCCAAACCAGGTCCTGGAAAGGGATGACGTCCTAAAATTGAAGGAGCCATATTAAGGCTTGCACCTACCCTACGCACTTCGTCTTTGAATAACATATTCAAAGGTTCTACTACTTTAAGCTTCATAAAATCTGGAAGTCCACCAACATTGTGATGCGACTTAATGGTTGCCGAAGGTCCATTTACAGAAACGGATTCAATCACATCAGGGTATATAGTCCCCTGAGCAAGCCATTTGGCGCCTTCTACTTTATTGGACTCTTCGTCAAAAACTTCGATAAAAACCCGACCAATAATTTTTCGTTTGGTTTCAGGATCACTTACACCATCTAATTGACTTAAAAATGCGTCAGTAGCATCTACGCCTTTAACGTTAAGCCCCATGTGCTCATACTGCACTAGCACTTCTGAGAATTCATTTTTACGTAACAATCCATTATTTACAAAAATACAGTGCAGGTTTGCACCAATAGCCTTGTGTAATAAAATGGCAGCAACAGACGAATCTACACCACCACTAAGACCTAAAATTACTTTATCATCTCCTAATTGTTCTTTTAATCGAGCTACTGTAGTATCTACAAAAGCATCCGAAGTCCAATCTGGTGTAATGTCAGCAATATCAACTAAAAAATTCTGCAACAATTGTTTTCCATCTGAGGAATGATATACCTCAGGATGAAACTGAATTCCAAAAGTCATGTCATCGTCCATAGCATATGCAGCGTTCGCAACGTCTTGAGTAGATGCCAATTGCGTCGCGTTTTCTGGTAATTTCTTTATGGTGTCGCTATGACTCATCCACACTTGCGAGTCCAGTGGTACATCCTTTAAAAACGGATGTTTTTCAACGTTTGCCAAACGAGCGCGACCATATTCCCTTGTATTTGAAGGAGCAACTTCACCGCCGTTAAAATGCGCTAAATATTGCGCACCATAACACACGCCAAGAAGTGGCACTTTAGTACGGATGTGACTTAAATCGGGATGTGGCGCATCATCGGAGCGCACCGAAAAAGGAGAACCAGAAAGAATGACTGCTTTAAAGGTAGTAACATCGTCTGGAATGCTGTGGAAAGGGTGAATTTCACAAAAAATGGAGAGTTCTCGAACACGGCGTGCAATTAGCTGTGTGTATTGCGAACCAAAATCGAGAATTAGAACTTTGTTTTGCATATGCAAAAATACAACTAAACTTCGTTGGTGGTTATGGCTTTTGCATTAGTTTTTAACAGCTTAATACTGTAAGATTTGCAGTCCTTCGGCTTCTAAAAGGGCATTTTTTAATGCACTGGTAAATGTGTCTATAGACAGGTCGCTTATAACAGCAGAAAAGTGAGCGGTGCGTTCTTGTAATTTCCCATTTGGGAAAAGTGCGTTTTGAATGTCTGTAGCGCGAATAATATGGTCTTGTAGTTTGATTCGCTGCGCCTTAAGCAATCTTTTTTCGAGATTTTCTATCCCTTTGATTTGCTTTTTTTCTTGTGCATTAACCGCTCCCAAAAAAGACGCATCAGTTTGTTTGGCAAGTTCTTTTAAAGCCACAAAATGATTGATTAATTCACTTTTTTGAGAAGTAAAATCAATGTCAATATCACTAATTTGACGCACCATTTTGTTAATAAAAGAAGCCTTTGGCAAAAATAAATCTTGTAATCGAAGATTTAGATTAGTGCATTTTTTCACTTGCTTTTCGGACATTAGCAGTGCACTAGAACGGTGCTGCACTAGTGGATACGGAATATCAAATGCTTCAAAAGTAGCTTTTAACTGCAACCAATACGCCAACTCGCCGCCACCACCTACATAAGCTATGTTCGGTAAAACACACTCCTGATACAAAGGACGCATAAGTGCGTTTGGCGAAAACCGCTCTGGGTACGTTTCTATTTCCGTTTCTAATGCTTTCAAACTCCAGGCGTGTGTGCCGTTGTTTGTCGTGTATTCCTGTCCGTTTTTTACAATGCGTAAACGTGTGTCATCAGACAAGTAAAATAAATTAATTTCTCTTGGGTTTACCTGTGGTTTGTAGCCTGGTATTGCTTTTGCTAAGGCTTTGTCTGTATTTAAAACCGATGAAGCGGTTAGTTGTGCCTTGACCTCTTTGAGAAGTGTCGGAGCAAAAGCTTTCTTAAGGGAAGGATCGTCACCATCTACAATGATTAATCCATATTTCCCAAAAAGCTGATGCACTAACTTCCGAGTCGCGTTGGCTAAATTCCCTTCTTTTAAATAACAAGCTGTAAACAATGCTAACAGCTCTTTTCCCGATTGGGTTTTATTCCAATACGGTTGCAACTGACTGTGCAAATCAGCTAAAGTTTTGGTGGGTATTCGTCCAACTGGGCCGCCTGATTCACTTTCCCAGCGTACTTTTTGCTCCCCCAAAAAAAAGTGATTGATTTCTTCAAAATCGTGATCTTCAGAAGCCATCCAAAAAACAGGAACATAGCAATGGGTTTTATCGGATTTCTGAAGGCGTTCAGCAATATTTATCACATCCAGAATCTTATACCAAAAAAACAACGGGCCTGTAAAGATGTTTAGCTGGTGACCTGTAGTTATCGTAACTGTATTGGAATTCTTTAATCGCTGCAGGTTTGCTGCAACTTCCTCCTTTTGATCTAGATGACTGTATTGATTTTGAATCGCATCTACCAGTACTTGTCGGCTAGTATTTGAGAATGTGGCAGCTCTGTTTTGAGCTGTTTTTTGAGCAGATGAGTTTGACACCAATCCGCTGTGAAAAGGGAGAAGCGCCTTGTCTGATTGCAACAAACGCAGCATCAAAGGCGAATACACGCCCGATTGAAACCCTAAAGATGCTATTGACTTCACGTGGCAAAAGTAGTTAATATGTGAAATTGACGCATATTACGCCATTTCTTGCTTGGCAGGAATGGCCTGCAAATCAAAATCTTGAGCAGCGGTAATTGTCAAGTTGGCAAAGTCACCAACCTTGAGGTAGTGCTGTTTTGCATCCACCCAAACCTCATTATCCACATCGGGAGAATCAAATTCAGTACGCCCAACAAAAAAATTCCCTTCTTTTCTATCAATAACGCATTTTAGTGTTTTACCTATCAATGCTTGATTTTTTTCCCAAGAAATCTGCGCTTGAAGTTCCATAAGTTCGTTTACTCGCGCTTGTTTTACTTCGGCAGGCACATCGTCTTTTAGTGCATATGCGTGGGTATTTTCTTCGTGACTGTATTGGAAACATCCTAATCGTTCAAAACGCATTTCTTTCACCCAAGACTTTAGTAATTCAAAATCTTCCTCTGTTTCACCGGGATAGCCCAAAATAAGTGAGGTGCGAATCGCCATATCGGGAACTGCAGTTCTAAATTTTTTGAGCAAAGCGGTTGTTTTTTCCTGAGTAGTTCCGCGCCGCATGGAGCGCAAAACAGCATCTGAAATATGCTGTAGCGGAATATCAATATAAGAGCACACCTTTGGTTCCGTTGCAATTACTTCCAATACATCTTCTGGAAAGCCAGTTGGAAAAGCATAATGCAAGCGTATCCATACGATACCTTCAACTTGTGAAAGCGCCTTGAGTAAATCTGCCAAACGGCGTTCTTTATACAAATCTAATCCATAGTAAGTAGCATCTTGTGCAATAATAATGAGTTCTTTAACGCCGTTTTTAGCTAGCCCTTTGGCTTCTTGAACCAAATCTTCAATAGGTTTAGAACGATGCGACCCACGCATTAGCGGAATAGCACAGAACGAACAAGGACGGTCGCAGCCTTCTGAAATTTTTAGATATGCATAGTTTTTAGGAGTAGTCGTAAGGCGCTCTCCGAGCAACTCGTGGCGGTAATCTGCTCCCAAAGCTTTTAATAAAAGTGGTAAATCGGTTGTACCAAAATAGTCGTCTACATTTGGGATTTCAGCCGCTAACTCGGGCTTATAACGCTCACTTAAACAGCCTGTTACAAAAAGTTTATCTATTTGACCTTGTTCTTTTTGCTCAGCAAAAGATAAGATCGTATTCACCGACTCTTCTTTGGCATTGTCAATAAAACCACACGTATTTACTACAACAATATTGCCTTGTTCTTCGTGAACAACGTCCTTATTGCTGGCCTTAAGTTGCCCCATCAATACCTCAGAATCGTAGATGTTTTTAGAACACCCTAGGGTAACGACGTTAATTTTGTTTTTCTTAGTTGATTTTGTTCGCATACTAATTGACTTTACGCATCGCCAAAAAGCGAATCTAAATATTCTTTTGCATCAAATGTCAGTAAATCTTCAACACCTTCGCCTACTCCAATATAGCGAATGGGCACTTCTAATTCGTCTGAAATTCCGATAACCACTCCACCTTTTGCTGTACCGTCTAACTTTGTTAAAATAAGGCCCGAAACAGCAGTAGCCTCAGCAAATTGCTTGGCTTGCATAAAAGCATTCTGTCCTGTACCACCATCTAAAACAAGTAATACTTCATGAGGTGCGTTAGGAATTACTTTTTGTACAACACGCTGGATTTTTGCCAATTCCTGCATGAGATTGGCATTGTTGTGTAAGCGTCCTGCCGTATCAATCAATAACACATCTACTTGTTCTTTTTTGGCGCGCTCCACTGCCGTGTAAGCTACTGATGCAGGATCACTTCCTTCGTTAAGTTCAACAAGGGGGACATCAACACGCTCAGACCATAAACGTAGCTGCGCCACTGCGCCTGCTCTAAAAGTATCCGCAGCAGCCAACATGACTCTTTTCCCTTCACTTTTATAACGATGTGCTAATTTTCCAACAGATGTCGTTTTACCCGCACCATTCACACCTACTACCAAAACCACTTGTAGGTTGTCAGTATTAACGTTTTGTGAAGATGCGGTAGCCGATAGTAATGCAACCATCTCATCGTACAGCAATTTATCTAACTCTGAAACATTGAGGTATTTTTCTTTAGAGACCCGTTTTTGAAGCTGGTCCATGATTTTTTGTGTTGTTGCTACGCCCACATCAGAGATCAATAACACCTCTTCTAATTCTTCTAATAGATCGGCATCAACTGAACTGCGTCCTAATACTGCTTTTTTTAGGCGTTGCGTCCAAGCTCGCTTAGTGGCAGAAAGCCCCGATTGCAATTGTTCAGATGATTTAGTAAAAAAACCCATGTGCTAAAGGTACGTTTTGGCTACAAAAAAAGCCACAAAAAGTGGCTTTTATATAGTTTAATATGGATTGGTTTATTTTTTAGATAACCAGTCGTTCACCAATTCTGGTGCTAAAATGGTTTCTACAAATGTGTATGCGCCAGATTTCTCACTACGCACCATTTTGATGGCTTTCGTAAGACGCTTTGATTTTGTTTGTAAGGATGCTACGGTTTTCTTTGCCATAATTACTTAATTTCTTTGTGAACTGTCATTCGCTTTAGAATCGGGTTGAATTTTTTAATTTCAATACGATCTGGCGTGTTCTTCTTATTCTTAGTTGTGATATAACGTGAGGTTCCTGCAAGACCAGAGTCTTTATGCTCGGTGCACTCTAAAATCACTTGAACGCGGTTTCCTTTTTTAGCCATGACGTGAGTTATTTAATTAGACCTTGAGCGCGTGCTTCTTTGATCACAGCTGAAAGCCCTTTTTTGTTAATTGTTTTTAACGCCGAAGTAGATACTTTCAGGGTAATCCACTTGTCTTCATCAACAAGATAAAAACGTTTCTTGATGAGATTTGCGCCAAATTTGCGCTTGGTTTTATTCATGGCATGCGATACGTTGTTCCCAACCATCGCTTTTTTGCCCGTTAATTCACATACTTTCGACATGACCTATTTTTTAACAGGGTGCAAACTTAGTGAAATATGGTGTTTTAAAAAAATTTTTTAAACGAAGTTAACCAACCTAAATGCCATGCAACAATTCCAATGCCTTATTGACTGTTTTTTGCAGGTTTCGTTTATGATGCTTTTGTAAAACGAAAAAATCAAATACTTAAATTACACGAACTAAATTTTGATATAATTTTTTTTTGTAAATTTAACAACATTTCGATAAAAAATTTTAAAATAGGAATTCCTATTAACCCCATTTCGAATTGTGTAAACTTTAAACTTAACCTATGACTTCAATACTACGATTGGCATTTTATTAGTTTTTTGATTTTTGTTCTTGGAACATACATTTTCTGCCATGGTTAGTATTTCTAACTATTTAATGACACTAGTATGAACAAAATTATTTTAACCCTTTGTGCAACTTTTTTATCTTTATTCATCTATTCGCAAGAGCTGGCGATTCAAGGCATTGCACGTAATAATAATGGTGCCAAAATTAACCAAAACATAACACTAACGTTTGAGCTGTATTATTTGGACGTTGCTAATAACCCAAACGCGACGTTTCAAGCAGCTAAAACATTAACAACCGATGGGTTTGGCGTATTTTCAACAACCATTGATTTAAACAGGGCAACTGAAAGTGTTATTAGCAATAACGAAATGTACCTGAAAATTTCTGAGGGAAATACAATTATTTCCAACGAAAAGTTAAAAACCGTTCCTTATGCTACCTCTGCCCTTAATGGAGTGCCAACTGGGAGTATTATGCCTTATATGGGAAATAGTGCTCCAGCAG
>JAACDD010000054.1 GCA_009937085.1 Bacteroidota bacterium | reverse complement strand
TTGAGCGCGGGGTAGAGGCCGAAACGCTCTCCTGTGGAACAGGCGTGACAGCCGCTGCACTAGCAACACACATAAGTAAACAAACAACTTCCAAAATAATTCAAATTCAAACCCGCGGCGGCAATTTAAACGTTTCTTTTTCGCCTACCGAAAAGGGATATGAATCTATTGTTTTACAAGGACCTGCAACCCCAGTTTTCACAGGAAAATGGGAATTAAATCAAGCATGAAACAACGTATTTTAGTAGCCATTGCCTTAATAGGCTTTATTTTAGGAGGTGTTTTTGTAACGCACTTTTACCGCGTATTTTTCGCCAAAAACACGGCATTTGACACGCCAACCAAAGAGGTGCTGATCCCTTCAGAAAATACACCAACAGCCGCATACGATACACTGTCAAAAACAGTTAAGCGGATTGATTTATTTCAACAAGCGGCCATTCGTAAAGGCTATAACCCCGTTCCGGGTCGTTTTGTTTTGGAATATGGTATGAACAACAACGAGATGATTAATCGCTTGCGTTCAGAAAACAAGCCTTTAAAATTGACGTTTAACAATCAAAAAACAATGTTTCATTTAGCTGGATTTGTAGCTAATAAAATAGAAGCGGATAGTACCGCTATTGTCAATGCTTTTTTTGAAACGTCTTTTTTAGAAGCGAACGGCCTTACTGCAGAAAATGTGTTTTCTATCTGTCTTCCAAACACCTACGAGTTTTTTTGGAATACCAACGCGCAACAGTTTCGAAAAAGAATGCTTTTGGAATACAACCGCTTTTGGACGCCAAAGCGTGAGAGCGCACGAAAAAAAATCAATCTTTCAAAAGAAGAAGTTTTCATTCTGGCATCTATTGTTCAACGTGAAGCAAGTATATTGTCTGAACAAAAAAAAATCGCAACGGTCTATCTCAATCGACTAAAAAAACGCATGCGCTTGCAATCTTGTCCTACCGTTATTTACGCGCATGATATTTTAGAAACAGATTATGATTCCGAAATACGTGTGTTGCTGTATGACCATTTAAAAATAAAGTCACCATTCAATACCTATAAAACTAGAGGGTTACCACCAGGACCAATTTTTATGCCTGAAATATCAACTATAGATGCTGTTTTGTTCCCTGTTTCCCACAACTACTATTTCTTTGTTGTTGACCCTAAGAGACCAGGGTATCATAATTATTCTACAACCTTTAGGACTCATTTACAAAACATAGACCATCTAAAAAACAATATTAAAAATCGCTAAGACGCTAAAATTGAAAATACTGCTGGACGTCGAAGAAAATCTTCTTTGTTGTTTTTCCAATTAGCAGCGGTTTGGGTTTTAATATGCTCAGTTGGAAGTGTAATATCGCAAGCTACGCTAAGTCGAGTTTCTGGATGTAGACTTTTACATAATTCTTCTAATAACGCATTGTTTCGATAAGGCGTTTCAATAAATACTTGCGTCTGTTGAATTTCTTTGGATTTTTTTTCAAACTGCTTTATTGCTTTTTTACGCTCAGCCTTGTCTATCGGTAAATACCCATTAAAAGCAAATGATTGCCCATTAAGCCCCGAGGCCATAACGGCCAATAAAATAGACGATGGTCCAACCAGCGGCGTAACACGAATATTATTTTGATGGGCAAGGGCTACTAAATCCGCTCCAGGGTCTGCAATTCCCGGGCATCCTGCATCTGTAATCAAACCCATGTTTTCTCCGTTTTTTAGGGGAGTAAGCATCTCTAAAAGTTCCTCTGGGGTTGTGAATTTGTTTAGGAGAAATACCGCTATGGTATTTTGCGGTACTTTCGGACTGATGCGTTTTACATACGCACGCCCTGCTTTCTCTTTTTCAAAAACAAAATGCCGTAAATCCTCAATTGTTTTTTTAACTGACATCGGAATTACTTCCAATGGGGCAGTGTCCCCCAATGCATTTGGAATTAAAAATAACGTTCCTAAAGGTTGTTGTTCCATTATGTGTGTTTTTTCAACCAGTTCTTACAACAATCGTGCACTAAATTAAAAACAAAATCAAAACCTTTTTCATCTCCGTAATACGGATCCGGAACATGAGTTGCTTCATGCCCGCTTGCTGAAGTTAACAACGCTATTTTTGCCCGCTGTTCCGCTGAAGTACAAAGTGCATATGCATTTTGGAGGTTTTGTTCGTCCATGACCAAAATATGGTCAAAAGTAGCGATGTCATTTGCAGTAAGTTGTCGCGCTTTTTGGTTGCTAATATCTATACCATTTTTTGCAGCTATTGCAATGCTACGGCTATCGGGTGCGGCTCCTGTATGGTAATTTGCTGTTCCTGCCGAATCTACTTCAAAGTCTTGTCCCTTAGAGAGATGACGGAAAACACCTTCTGCTAACGGTGAGCGGCAAATATTACCTAAGCACACCATAAGCACTTTGGTAGGCATGTTCTTAGTGTGTAAGTTTTTTACTTAAATCTTCCACGTACTTGCGGAATTGCTTGTCTGTAAAGGCAAGATTATCAACTGTTTTACACGCGTGTAATACGGTTGCGTGGTCGCGATGTCCAATTTTAGCTCCAATACTGGCAAGTGATGCCTTGGTCATTTTTTTAGCAAAATACATAGCTAATTGTCTTGCTTGCACAATATGACGCTTTCGTGTTTTGGATTGTAACGTGGTTACATCCATCTGGAAATATTCAGATACAATTTTCTGAATCTGATCAATTGAAACTTCACGTTTCGTATTTTTTACAAACTTCTCTACTACTTGCTTTGCAAGGTCTAGCGTTACTTCTTTTCGATTGAATGAAGACTGCGCAATTAGCGAAATAATTGCCCCTTCAAGTTCCCGAATATTTGTTTTTACAGATTTAGCGACATATTCAATAATATCTTCTGGCAATTCAACACCATCGCGATACAATTTGTTTTTCAAAATAGAAATACGCGTTTCGTAGTCGGGACGCATTAGCTCTGCAGACAATCCCCACTTAAACCGCGATAATAGACGTTGCTCAATATCTTGCATGTCAACAGGCGCCTTGTCTGAAGTTAGGATAACTTGCTTGCCGTTTTGGTGCAAGTGATTAAAAATATGGAAGAATACATCTTGCGTACCAGACTTACCTGAGAAAAATTGTACATCATCAATAATAAGTACGTCCATCACTTGATAAAAGTGAATAAAGTCGTTGCGTGTGTTTTTCTTTACAGCCTCAATATATTGTTGGGTAAATTTCTCCGCTGAAATATACAGAACCGTTTTGTCGGGATATTTACTTTTAATGTCAACTCCAATGGCATGGGATAAATGTGTTTTTCCTAAGCCTACACCACCAAAAATAAGCAGTGGATTAAAGGAAGTTCCACCAGGCTTATTGGCAACTGCGATTCCCGCCGATCGTGCAAGTCTATTGGCGTCTCCTTCAAGAAAGTTTTCAAAATTATAACTCGGGTTTAGTTGTGACTCAACTTTTAAATTTCGAATGCCAGGAATAACAAACGGATTTTTTAACTCCGTTGTTTGCGCACGCATTGGGGCTTCAACGTCCTGTACCTTAATAAGTCCCTTGTTTTGACTTGGAATTTGTTCGGTGAACGGTTTTTTGTTCCCGAAGGTGTTTTCCATTCGAATGACGTAAACAAGTCTTGCGTTAGCGCCTAATTCTTTGGTGAGTGCAACTTTTAAAATTTTTATGTAATGTTCTTCAAGCCATTCGTAGAAAAATTTACTTGGAACCTCAACGCTTAAAGCATCGCCATTAAGTTTTATTGGTTTGATAGGCTCAAACCAAGTTCTAAATGCCTGATTATGAATATTATCCTGAACAAATGATAAACAATTGGCCCAGACGCTGAGAGCGGTTTGTTGCATATTTTTTTTTGGTTGTTATATGTTTTAGGCACAAAATGAAGAACTTAAGTGTTGGGGAAACTGCCTCTTTTGTACCGTACAAATATGTGTGTAATTTTCTTTAAAAAAAAGTTGATTAGCTATTGAATTTTCAAAAAGTTTATTGCATATTAAGGGGCATTTAAGTACGTTTATGTTGACATACAGTTTTTACAATGAGTAGGAAAAAGACTACAATACAATTAAAGGTTAATTATCATCAAGTTGATCAAATGGGCATTGTTCATCACGCCCAATATGCGTACTTTCTTGAGCAGGCTAGAATAGATTGGCTACATAAACAGGGGGTTAGTTATGCCGCTTTGGAACAAGATGGTATTCTACTGCCATTAACCGATATTTCTATTCAATATAAGCGTCCGTTACGTTTTGATGAAACGTTTTTTGTACACTCCGATTTTGATATTGTTGACAACTATTTTATCAATTTTAAGTACCTCATTGAAAATGTGGAAAATACTAAAATTGCTACTGCAACTACGCGTTTGGTTTTTGTCGAAAAGCAATCGATGCGCGCTATGAAGTGCCCCGAATTTTTAGTAGAAAAACTTACCTTTTGATAATTTGTAAGCTATCCCTTACAATATTTCGTTCGGTGCCTTTTCCTTTTGGCTTTTTCGGCGCTTTTGTTCCTCCGTTTAACAGCTCCGGACTCGTAATTATACGGCATTCGTCCCATAGATTTTTATTCAAAAAATGCTGTATGGTAATGGCACCACCCTCCACAAGTATAGACTGGATGTCATATTCGGATGCCTTCTTAAGCAAATCTTCTAGAATATATTTCTTATTCACCTGTTCCCAAAATATATTTTTATCCTGCGCTGTTTTATGACAGTTAAAAATAATCGTTTGTGCTGCATCGTTATAAACAGCTGCCTTTAGGTTAATTTTTAATTCACGGTCAATTACTAAT
>JAACDD010000053.1 GCA_009937085.1 Bacteroidota bacterium | reverse complement strand
TTTTTTTAGAAAATCACGACACCTCTCGTATTAATGAAATAGCATCCGAATTCCATCAATATAAACTGATAACTACGCTACTTGCTACGGTTAGGGGTGTGCCACAAACCTACTACGGTACGGAAATTAATATGCGTGGTGCAAAAGAAAAAGGAGATGCGGATTTACGTAGGGACTTTCCTGGTGGATGGCCTAGCGATACGCGAACTGCTTTTAACGAAGCAAGCAGAACTGAAGTTGAAAACAACTATTTTGATTTTACCGCCCAGTTGTTCAATTGGCGAAAAAACGAACCCGTCATTCACTTTGGTAAGACCATGCACTATGCACCTCAAAATGAAGTTTATGTTTATTTTAGATATACCGACAACAAGACTATCATGGTGGTGCTAAATGCGAACGACGAAGACCAAACGCTGAACATGCAACGTTTTAACCAACGAATTGGCAATGCTCAAATGGGCAAAGACGTGTTTAGCAAAGCAGTCATTCCCTTGACGGGACAACTGCCAATGCCTGCAAATAGCACCAAAATAATTTCATTTAACACCCCATAATTACCCATGCGTTTATTTCAACTTATTTTCGGCATTATACTTATCATACAACCTGCTTTCGGGCAGCGTTGCCTTTCGCCAAACAAACAATTGAATGTTGCATTTTCTGTTAGCGAAAAAGGTGTTCCTACATACCAAATTCAACACAAGCAAAAGCCAGTTATCTTGGAAAGCAGTATGGGCTTTGAACTTGTTAAGGATGATGATTTGATGGAGGATTTTAAGGTACTGGATATTATATACGACACCAAGGACAAGGTTTGGAACCCCGTTTGGGGTGAGGAGCGTGAAATTCGAAATCACTATAATGAAATGTTGGTGCTCTTAGAGCAAGAAGTAACCAACCGAAAAATGAATATACGTTTTCGGGTTTATGACGATGGCGTTGGGTTTAGATATGAATTTCCAACACAAAAAAACTTGGGTAATTTTGTTATCAAGCACGAGCGAACGTCTTTTGCCCTGACAGGAGATCACATTGCACACTGGATTCCAGGGGATTACGACACACAAGAGTTTGATTATATGACTTCTCGTATTTCTGAAATTGAATCTTTATTCGATGAGGCATACGTTGGAAACGAATCTCAGGAGAAGTTTTCTAATACAGGTGTTCAAACGTCCTTAATGCTCAAATCAGATGATGGATTATATATCAATATTCATGAGGCAGCACTAATCGATTATCCCGCCATGCACCTCAACTTAACGCCTAAAACCTTGACTTTTGAGTCCTGGTTGACACCAGATGCGCAAGGGAATATGGCCTATATGACTATCCCCCACAACACCCCTTGGAGAACCATCATGGTTAGTGATGATGCGCGGGATATATTGGCATCTAGAATGACGTATAACTTAAATGAGCCTTGTGCTATTGAAGATACGTCTTGGATAAAACCCATGAAATATATTGGTGTTTGGTGGGCGATGATTACAGGAAAAAAATCATGGCACTACACAGATGACTTTGCCGCCATAAAATTAGGTCAGGTAGATTATAGCGAAGCAACCCCCAACGCCACCCACGGAGCAAACAATGACAATGTTAAGCGTTATATTGATTTTGCAGCAACTCATGGCTTTGATGGCATATTGGTTGAAGGATGGAATGAAGGATGGGAAGATTGGTTTGGAGAATCCAAGGACTATGTATTTGACTTTGTTACTCCTTATCCTGACTTTGATGTCAAAATGCTCAACGCCTATGCCAAAGCAAAAGGCGTTGAGCTTATCATGCATCATGAAACTTCGTCTTCAACACGTAACTATGAGCGGCATATGGATAAGGCCTATCAGTTTATGAAAGACAATGGCTACAATGCTGTTAAGAGCGGTTATGTGGGTGATATTGTGCCTAGAGGAGAGCATCATTACAGTCAATATATCGTTAACCACTTCAATTACGCAATTAAAAAAGCAGCTGATTATAAGATCATGGTAAATGCGCACGAGGCAGTACGGCCTACAGGTATTGGACGTACTTATCCAAACTTAGTGGCGAACGAGTCTGCTAGAGGAACTGAATTTCAAGCCTTTGGCGGATTGAAACCCAACCACACAACCATTTTACCATTTACACGTCTTATTGGTGGCCCCATGGATTACACACCTGGGATATTTGAAACGGATGTCAGTAAATTGAACCCCAACAACAATTCACGGGTAAACACCACCTTGGCCAATCAACTCGGACTTTATGTGGTGATGTATTCGCCATTGCAAATGGCGGCTGACCTTCCTGAAAACTATGAGCGCTATATGGATGCATTTCAATTCATCAAAGACGTGGCAATTGATTGGGACAGGTCTGTGTATTTAGAGGCAGAACCAGGCAAATATGTCACCATTGCACGAAAAGCCAAAGACAGTGAGGATTGGTTTGTTGGAAATAGTAATGGCCATAACAAACGGAAAGCCGTTGTGGATTTATCTTTTTTAGATAAAAACAAAAAATACATGGCTACCATCTACAGGGACCACGAAAATGCCGACTATAAAACCAACCCACAAGCCTATATAATTGAAACAAAAAAGGTTACTTCTCAGACTGTTTTAAAGTTACTCACCGTTCCAGCTGGTGGTTTCGGCATCAAAATAACACCACGTGAATAACAAAAAAAAAGCCCCATATCGAAACCCAAAACTTTACTTGTATTTCTTCTAAAACATTGCTTGAAAAAGTGGATGTTGACCTTTTTTTTCTGTAAATGTTTTAATGAGAACTTAAAACTATTTCAAATAGTTAACTTTATATAACAAATGGTTTTGTTTGGTAACAAACGGATTTTAAAGGATAAACTAGCGTTTCTTTCTCATACGATTGTAATCAATCAAATAGTTTATTCTTAAAGAAAGTTGGTGTTCTATAGGGGTTTCAAATAGATTGTTTAAACTCATATAATAATCTAATGCCGAGGCATTATTTAAATCAAAAAGCTGGTTTCTATATTGCAACACCATATTACTTCCGGGAGCAAACCACCATTCAAAATTAACGTCGAGGTTCCAAATATTGAAATTCGTATTGGGGTCGTCTTCCAAAATGGCATAATCCGCGACTGCCCTTCTGCCATTGTCCAACAAACTAAACAACACTTGATCATAATCAGCATTGCTCCAAAAATTTCTCAAACGAAAATTAATCCACTTTTTACTATCTATAAAACAGAGCATACTTATGGTATTCTCAACGGATTTAATATCTCTCCTGCCAAAATAAATCTCGTCTGCATCAGATTTCAAGAAACCAATATCGTCGATGGTTTGGTTGTGAAAGGAGCCCAATTTTAGGGAGAACCGTTTAGAGAAGCGGTATAGTGCTCGAAAATTAAGTGTTTGTCTAGCTTTTGCCTCATCAAAATCTTGATTAAAAAAGCTGTTATTGCTAAAATTAAGATTAAATGAAAACGCTTTGTTCTTATTTGTCCGAATCCCAGCACCCACTTCAAACCTAGACGGCTTAATAACATGCCTACCGTAGACACGTGGCTCGTCATAATCCCGATTTTCAGACTCATAAGTAAAATCAAAGGAGAATGAAGTCAAGCTTTTGGTTGTAAAATTATTGCCAAATCGAAAACTCCACTTTTTACGATCAAAACTGTGATAGGTGTATTGATTTGTAAAATATATATAGGAGTATAGACTTCTTAGCTTTTTACTTTCTTCCAGTATTTGGTAGCTAACATTAGCTGAAAAATCTTGATGGTCACGCAAGTTGTAAATACCCAATTCGTTTTGATTGTAAAATTGATCTACCCCACTCCAGAAAACATCATATCGAAGATTGCCTTTTAATTCCCTAAAGCTAAACGTACCCCTAAAGCCTTTGGTTTTAGAATACTTAGGCGCATTACTGCTCATTGCGTTTAGCTTTACGTTAAAATCGCGGTTCTCATCAAATAGGTCTAAAGTAAACGCATAGTTATTGGCATTGTGCCCTCCGTTGGCCCTGTTCAGGTTGGTGTTAATAAAACTCATAGACGAATAGTCGTTCAAGAACTGTTGCGTTAGTGATATAATGTTGTAGTTGGTTTTGGGGCTGATAATCGCTTCGCGCTGTAGGCCATTTTCGGTATTTTGGATAGTTGCTATGGTCTTGTCTGTAACGGCATTTAGCACCCCAATACTCAGTTTTTTATTTGTAATACCACTTAATTTAAGTAGATTTATCAATTCAGGCTTGCCATCATATCGTTGGAGTTCTTCATTTGCGTTTAGGTGTGTATCTTCATCAAAGGAAACTTCTTGACCAATACGACGGCTGTAAAAAAACTGTCCAGCAAACCAACCTAGGTCAGCTACTCGGAACATATCTGCTCCCTCCGTAAAAAAGGCCCTGTTTTCAGAAAACTGTTGTTCAAAAGGACCTAAATTAAGTCTCTTTTTATCAAAGGCTACTTGCCCAAAATCAGGGATGAGCGAGGCATCTAAAGTAAAGCTACTGCTGATGCCGTATTTTAAATCCACACCTGCTGTATACGAAGATGAGGGGCCTACTCCCTGCTTTACATTTTGTGATGTTTGCAAGTACGGAAGTAAAAATAACCTTACTGGTGATTTGATATCC
>JAACDD010000052.1 GCA_009937085.1 Bacteroidota bacterium | reverse complement strand
TTATTTCCATTATGGTAGCCAGCATAACTAAAGTCGGGAATATAATTCTCGTCATTAACATTAACCCCAGAATGTATAAAGGACATATTTTGCGACCAACTAACTGAAAATAAGCTTAGTATCGCTATTATAGGCATTAAAAAGTTTAATTTTATTTTTATCATATACTCTATGCAATGGATTCCACAATATAAAACGTTTTTGATTAAAATTCAAAACATTTTTAATAAGTTTACCGAACTTTAAAAAATGTGAAAAAAAAAACAACCATATACGACATTGCTACAAAGCTTAATATTACCGCTGCTACGGTATCACGTGCGTTAAACGATAGTGAGCTAATAAGTAAAAAAACCAAGAAAATGGTTTTGGAAGCTGCTGATGAGTTAAGTTATTTCAAAAACCGCCATGCTTTGGCTTTGAAAAGCGGTAGAACAAATCAGGTTGGTTTGGTTGTCCCTTTTATTAATCGTCATTTCTTTTCAAATATTATTATGGGTGTTGAGGAAGAGTTATATCCCAAGGGTTATCAAGTAATGATATTCCAATCAAATGAATCTGAGAGAAAAGAGAAAGATATTATTGAAGCGCTCTTGCAAAATCAAGTTGATGGCGTGCTTATTTCTGTTTCCAAAACAACTCGAATTAAAGATCATTTCAATAAGATTATTGACAACAATTTACCCCTTATTTTTTTTGATAGAAAGGCTGATATTGAAAACTCAAGTTGTGTAGAGACAGATGATGTGTTAGGTGGAAAAATTGCCACACAACACTTGATTGACCAAGGCTGTAGCCAAATAGCTTATGTCACGGTTGATTTAAATCTTAATATATATACGAATCGTTTTAAGGGATACAAAGAATCCTTAAAATACAACGGTATTGACTTTAGGAAAGAACTTGTGTTTCAAGCCAATAGTGATATTGCCTCTGGAAGAAAAGTAGCACGTCAAATATTGTCTAGCGATGCTAATATTGATGCTATTTTTTGCTCAAGTGACTATATAGCACTTGGTGTGATGCAAGAACTAAAAGAACAGAATGTTAGTATCCCAGATGATGTTGCAGTAGTTGGATTTAGTAACGAACCTTTTACTGAACTATTGGATTTGACATTGACTTCAATTGAGCAAAGTCCCTACGAAATGGGTAAAAGTGCTGCCCGTGTTTTCTTAGATCAAATGAATTCAAAAAATGCGAATATTGAGCACGCTATTAAACTAAAACCCAAGCTTTGCATAAGGGATTCTTCATTGAAAAATAATCGAACAATGCACTAGTAGCTAAAAAATATATTTGAAAAATGTATTCACTTTAATTACATTTGCAATCCATTACAATTTTATATGCAATCAAAAAATACGTACTTAGCTACTAGCCCGACAGAAGCGAAAAATTTTGACACAGCTGAGTTAAGAAATCGCTTTTTAATAGGAACCATTTTCAACCCTGATCATATTACGGCCTATTATACCACTTACGACCGATACCTTGTAGGAGGCGCACAACCCGTATACAAACCACTTGCCTTAGAGGCTATAGATGAGCTACGAGCGGATTATTTTTTGGAACGCAGAGAATTGGGCATTATTAATGTTGGTGAAACGGGTATTGTTCGCGTAGATGGTACTGCCTATACCCTTGAAAATCAAGAAGCGTTGTATGTTGGTAGAGGCGCTAAAGATGTCGTTTTTGAAAACACCTCAGGCTCTTCTCCTTTGTTTTATTACAATTCTACCCCAGCACATAAAAGCTACCCAACTGAAAAAATATCATCTGAACGGGCACAATATGTAGAGCTCGGAGACGATAAGAATGCGAACAAAAGACGCATAAAAAAACTTATTGTTCAAGAAATCATACCTACATGTCAGTTGCAGATGGGCCTTACCATGTTATATGAAGGAAATGTGTGGAATACCATGCCTACACATACGCATCTAAGAAGAATGGAAGTTTATTTTTATTTAGACATTGATGCTAACAATTCCATTTCTCATTTTATGGGTGAACCTCAAGAAACAAGACATATCTTTATGCAAAACCATCAAGCGGTAATTTCACCGTCATGGTCTATCCACAGTGGATGTGGCACTTCAAACTATTCCTTTATTTGGGGTATGGCAGGGGAAAACTTAGATTACGGAGATATGGATGGTGTAAAAATTAACGAATTACGTTAAAATATGAATCCATTTGATCTGACAGGAAAAACAGCATTTGTTTCTGGCGCAACACACGGACTTGGTATGGCTATGGCAATAGGACTTGCAGAGGCAGGAGCCAAACTCATTATTTCAAGTACAAGCCCCTACAAGTTAAAGGGTGCTATTTATGAATACACAAAAAGGGATTTTAATGTAACTGGATATGTATTGGATGTTACCAACGATGAGCAAGTAAAAAAAGTGACTGCTGAAATTCTTAAAAAGCAACAAGTTGATATTCTTATCAATAATGCGGGTATTATTAAAAGAACTCCGGCACTTGAAATGAGCCCCGAGGACTTTAGAGCCGTCACGGATGTTCACCTTACAGGCGCTTTTCATCTAGCACAACAGTTTGCCATCCCTATGGTGTCACGTAAATCAGGAAAAATTATTAATATCTGCTCGATGATGAGTGAGTTGGGCCGTAACACAGTTAGTGCTTATGCAGCTGCCAAAGGTGGTTTGAAAATGCTTACAAGAAACTTAGCCACAGAGTGGGCCAAACACAATATACAAGTCAATGGCATAGGCCCTGGCTATTTTGAGACTTCTCAAACCGCTCCAATACGAGTAGATGGACACCCATTTAACGAGTTTATTATTAACAGAACACCTGCTGGCCGTTGGGGTAAAACAGATGACCTTAAAGGAACGGCAGTATTCCTCGCATCAAAAGCAAGTGATTTTGTAAATGGCCAAATTATTTACGTAGACGGCGGCATATTAGCAACAATTGGAAAACCAACTAATGAGCTATGATCAGAAAACACAAATCGTTTATTGATGAAGGGTTTTTACTTGATAGTCCCTTCGCACTTGAACTTTACGTAAACTACGCTGCCAAGCTACCTATCATTGATTATCATTGTCATCTATCTCCTGCTCAAATAGCAAATGATTATCAGTTTAAAAATATAACAGAAATATGGATTGATGGCGATCATTATAAGTGGCGTGCTATGCGGACCTTGGGCGTTGATGAGCGATACATAACGGGGGAAGCTTCACCTAAAGAGAAATTTATTGCTTGGGCTTCTTGCGTGCCAAAGCTTATTCGTAACCCACTTTACCACTGGACACACCTTGAGCTTAAAAGATACTTCGGCATTGATGTATTGCTCAACGCTGACAATGCAGCGGCTATTTATGAGCAAACTACTGCCTTACTACATCAAACAGAATACAGTTGCTTAAATCTCATTAAAAAATTAGGTGTTGAGATAATATGTACGACAGATGACCCTACGGATAGTTTAGAACACCATAAAGCATTTGGTGTTAATGATTCACTTACGCTTTTGCCTGCTTTTCGTCCAGACAAGGCCATAGAAATACAGCATGAGAACTTCAATGCCTATTTAGCCAAATTGGAAACGGTTGTAGGACACAAGATAGATTCATTCAGCACACTTAAAAAAGCCTTGGATAAGCGGATGGATTACTTTGCGGCTCATGGGTGTACAATATCGGATCATGGTTTGGAACAAATTCGCTATACTGAGACCTCAGATGAAATGGCCGATGTTGTAATGCAAAAAAAAGCTAAAGGAAAGCATTTGAACGTCAATGATCTTGAGCAATTTAAAACTGCTGTTTTGTTGTTTTTAGCAAAGGGCTATCACAAACGTGGCTGGGTACAACAATACCACCTTGGCGCATTACGTAACAATAGTAGTCGTATGCTCAGCAATTTGGGTCCTGATATGGGTTGTGACTCTATTGGAGATTTTCATCAAGCGCAAGGTCTCTCAAGGTTTTTAGATTCACTTGACACCAATAATGAGTTGGCCAAAACCATTTTATACAATTTAAACCCGGCACAAAATGCACTTTTTGCAACTATGGCAGGAAATTTTAACGATGGTAGCGTGAGTGGCAAGATTCAATATGGAGCAAGTTGGTGGTTTTTAGATCAATTGGATGGAATGCGTAAACAAATTAATAGCTTGTCAAACATGGGTGTTTTAAGCACCTTTGTTGGAATGCTTACAGATTCACGAAGCTTTATGTCTTTTCCAAGACATGAGTACTTTAGAAGGCTGTTGTGTAATATTATCGGTGAAGATGTTGAAAAGGGGTTGTTGCCACGCGATTTAGATGCCATGGGAACCATAGTGTCCGACATATGTTATCACAATGCTAAATCCTATTTTAATTTTTATTCACACGAATGAAAAAAGCCTTATTATATTTTTTGCTTCTCTTGTTCGTTGCATGTCAACAGGACAATAGCAAGCGTATTATTCGCTTGGGTCATGCGCTTGATACCAACCACTCTGTCCATAAGGCTATGGTAAAAATGGGGGAAGAGCTTTACCGAATTTCTTCAGGGACTATGCAAATTAAAATATATCCAAATCAACAGCTGGGTTCTGAGCGCGAATGCCTTGAATTATTACAAATAGGAAGCCTTGATATCACCAAAGTATCTACAGGTGTTCTGGAAAATTTTTCTCCCAACATGAAAGTGCTTGGGCTACCTTATTTATTCCGTGACAAAGCACATACGTTTGCAGTTTTGGATGGCGCTATTGGTAAGCAGTTACTCAATGAAACATTATCCTTTAGGATTAAGGGCTTGGCTTATTATGATGCTGGTAGTCGAAGTTTTTATACTAAGCGTAAGCCAATTGCATCCCCATCAGATTTGAAAGGGTTAAAAATTAGAGTCATGGAAAGTGTTACAGCTATGAAAATGGTTGAAAGCATGGGTGGTTCTCCTACGCCAATTTCATGGGGTGAGCTGTATACCTCGCTGCAACAAGAAGTGGTGGATGGCGCAGAAAATAATCCACCAAGTTTTTACCTTTCCAAGCAGTTTGAGGTGTGTAAACACTATACTCTTGACGAACATACAACCTTGCCTGATGTTTTGGTAAGTGGTTCTTATTTTTGGGACGGCTTAAACGAAAACCAAAAAGAATGGCTCAATGAAGCAGTTGAAATTTCTGTTATTTATCAACGTCAGTTGTGGGCAGAATCCGAAGCGTATTCGCTGCGTGAACTTAAAAAAGCGGGTGTAGAAATTGTTTATCCTGACAAGAAAATGTTTGAGGACATGGTTAAGCCTGTTTACGACTATTACCGCACAAATGGGGAAATGGATATGTTGATTAATCAAATAAAAAATCAATAGGAATGAAAGGCATGCAAAATAAATTAAACCGCATTTTGGAGATTATTTTGGTAGCCTTGCTGGGCATCATGGTGCTTAATGTAAGTTGGCAAGTTTTTTCAAGGTATGTCTTGGCAAATCCAAGCTCATTTACAGACGAATTGGCTCGCTATCTCATGATATGGTTGGGTGTTATGGGTACCGCCTATGTTTCTGGAAAACGACTTCATGTTGCCATAGACATTCTTCCCAGTCAATTGAGTTCGTCTCGTCAAAAAGCTATGCAAAAAGTTATATTTTCGATTATCATTTTGGCTACCGTTTTGATTTTTATCATTGGCGGCTCAAGACTTGTATATTTAAGTTATGTGCTAGGTCAAAAATCTGCCGCATTACAAATTCCACTATACCTTGTTTATATGTGTGTACCACTAAGCGGGGCATGTATTGTTTTTTACAAGTTCTGTGATCTAACATTAAACAAATCATAATGGAAGTTTTTTCAATAGCCGTACTGTTATTTAGTTTTTTGTTACTACTGTCACTAGGGACACCTGTTGCTTGGAGTATTATAATATCATCGCTATTCACCCTTTTGGTAAGTGTTCCTTTTTTACCTGCATTGACTACTATTTCCCAACGCATGGCAACTGGGATAGATAGTTTTGCCTTGTTGGCTATCCCGTTTTTTATATTGTCAGGAGAGTTGATGAATAAGGGAGGCGTGGCCCACAGACTAGTTGCATTTGCCAAAGCATTGGTTGGCTTTTTACCCGGTGGTTTAGCACTTATTAATGTTATATCCGCCATGTTAATGGGTTCTGTTGCTGGTTCTGCCATGGCATCAGCCTCTGCCATGGGAAGTATTTTAGGCCCCGAGATGGAAAAGGAAGGATACTCTAAAGGTTTTGGGGTGGCAATAAATATCACTTCTGCTACTACTGGATTGGTTATTCCACCTAGTAATATTTTAATCGTGTATTCATTGGCTAGCGGGGGCGCTTCCATTGCAGCTTTGTTTTTAGCTGGATATATTCCTGGCATACTAACAGGCTTGTTTTTAATGGCTGTTGCTATGATATGGGCAAAAAAGAAAAACTTTAAAACAGGAAAACGGGCACCACTCAAAACAGTTTTCGGCTCTTTTGTTCGCGCATTTCCAAGTTTGATGCTGCTTTTTGTAGTAATTGGTGGTATTGTTTCGGGTGTTTTTACAGCTACCGAAGCATCTGCAATTGCTGTTATTTATACTCTTGTTTTGGGATTTGTTTATAAAGAAATCACGTTTAAAACGCTCCCTACTATTTTGCTAAAATCTTCTACCACAACAGCTATTGTAATGTTCCTGATAGGTGCATCCATGAGTATGTCGTGGGTATTGTCTTATGAGAATATTCCCGAAATGATAAGCAGTGGTATTTTATCGCTTAGCGATAACAAAATTGTGATACTACTACTAATTAATTTCACCTTGTTGTTTGTGGGTATTTTCATGGACATGACACCAGCAGTATTGATATTTACTCCCATTTTTCTTCCCATAGTAACCCAATTGGGAATTGATCCTGTTCATTTTGGTATCATCATGATTTTA
>JAACDD010000051.1 GCA_009937085.1 Bacteroidota bacterium | reverse complement strand
GAAAAAAATCGTTTTCTTAACGTTTTTGTTTTTAGCAAGTTGCAAATTCTACTCCTTTACAGGCGCTTCTATTCCCGAGGGTGCAGAAACGGTTCAAGTGAATTTCTTTGTCAATAATGCTGCCGATCAAGTGGGCTCTGTTTTTGAGCCAGGATTAGATAGAGACTTTACAAATGCCATTCAAGAAATGTTACTCAATCAAACCAATTTGGAGTTGACAAACGTAAATGGGCATTTAATTTACGAAGGAGAAATCGTTGAGTATCGTGTAAGCCCCATGACGGCAACTGCAGAACAAACGGCTGCTCAAAACCGCTTGACAATGTCAGTGAATTTGCGCTTTTTTAACACACTCAACAACGAAGATGATTTTGAAAAACGCTTTAGTTTTTTTTATGATTTTGATGCAATAGTGCAATTGCAGTCTGTGCAAGCCGAAGCACACGAATTACTTTTTGAGCGTATCACCCAAGATATTTTTAACGAATCATTAGCCAAATGGTAAATCACCAACATACATATTTGGAAAAGCTTCGTCAGAAAGGAATTGATGAACCCAAAAGCACCTTAAATCATTTGGACACTTTGGTGCAACAGTATCCCTATTTCCAAGCCTTGCATCATTTAGGATGGAAAATTGCGCACAACAACAAGCTACCCGAAGAATCTTCGCTGTTAAAATCGTGTTCATTGCATACCAAAAACAGACTACATCTTATTCCGCATCCAAATGCAGAAGAAGAAACATTTGTTGAAGTTACTTCGGAACAAAATAATGCTGATGAGGTTCGGACTTTTGTAGATTGGCTTCAACAGCTAGAAAACGTACCAAGTAAAGGCAATGAACAAAACAGGCTGATAGATAAGTTTATTACGGACGCGCCTCGCTTGGTGGTTTCAAAATCAGCAGAAAAACAAACGGATTTAACAAAAAAGCAGCAGTTTGACGATAGCCAATTAATGACCGAAACATTAGCGGAAGTATACTTCAAACAAGGAAAGTTAAAAAAGGCCAAAAAAGCCTACGAGATATTAGCATTGAAATATCCAGAAAAAAGTGGTTTCTTTGCTGACCAAATTCGAGAAATTACGAACGCACAAAACGAGAGTTGATATGAGTACATTCACCATTTTTTTAGGACTAACAGTTGTTATCTGTTTTTTACTCATTTTGGTAGTCATGGTACAAAACCCCAAAGGCGGAGGGCTTTCGTCTTCATTTGGAGGGAGTTCGCAACAACTTGGTGGTGTCCAAAAAACCACCGATTTCTTAGACCGTAGTACTTGGGTCTTAGCTGGGCTTCTGTTGGTGTTAATTTTGATTTCTAACTCCATGATTAGCCTTCCATCTGATGGAAACGAGTCTACGCTTGTAGATGAAAATGCAATTGAGGAAGTTATTCCAGAAGAGATTCCTGAGGAAATTCCTGAGCAACTACCCGAAGTACCCGAAACAGACGGTACAAACTAATTCTAATGCCATCCTGTCAGCATTTTTGCGTACAGATTCCCATTTTGTGCCTTGGCACAGTTGATGCTAAAAGTTTATTAAATAAAATTTAACACATGAGTACGATCAATATCAAACCCTTGGCTGACCGTGTAGTTGTTGAGCCTTTAGCGGCAGAAACTACTACCGCATCGGGGATTATTATTCCAGATACAGCCAAAGAAAAACCACAAAAAGGAACTGTAGTTGCTACAGGGCCCGGAACTAAAGACGAAGCCATCACTGTTCAAGTGGGCGATACTGTTTTGTATGGTAAATATGCTGGAACTGAGCTGAAGCTAGACGGCGGAGATTACCTTATCATGCGCGAAAGCGATATCCTAGCAATTGTTTCATAATTATAAATAGACATGGCAAAAAAAATTCAATTTGACGTAGAAGCGCGCGACGGACTAAAGCGCGGTGTAGATGCGCTTGCAGATGCAGTAAAAGTAACCCTTGGTCCAAAAGGACGTAATGTAATCATCGGAAAATCGTTTGGTGGCCCACAGGTTACCAAAGATGGTGTAAGCGTTGCTAAAGAAGTAGAACTTGAAGATGCGCTTGAAAATATGGGCGCTCAGATGGTAAAAGAAGTAGCTTCTAAAACCAATGACCTTGCAGGTGATGGAACGACCACCGCAACCATTTTGGCGCAAGCTATTGTAAAAGAAGGACTAAAAAATGTAGCTGCTGGCGCAAATCCTATGGATCTAAAGCGCGGTATTGACAAGGCAGTTGATGCTATTGTAGCAAACCTAGATGTGCAAGCTGTTGAGGTAGGGAATTCTTCTGAAAAAATCAAACAAGTAGCTTCTATCTCAGCTAATAACGACGAAGCGATTGGTGAACTTATCACTGCTGCTTTTGAAAAAGTTGGTAAAGAAGGTGTTATCACTGTTGAAGAAGCAAAAGGTACCGACACCACTGTTGATATTGTTGAAGGAATGCAATTTGATCGCGGATACATCTCTCCTTATTTTGTTACCAACTCAGACAAAATGGAAGCGGATATGGAATCGCCATATATTTTGATATATGACAAGAAGGTTTCAACAATGAAAGATTTACTCCCAGTACTTGAGCCTGTTGCGCAAAGTGGCAAGCCATTAGTGGTTATTGCAGAGGATGTTGACGGCGAAGCACTTGCTACCTTAGTAGTAAACAAACTTCGTGGATCACTTAAAATTGCTGCTGTAAAAGCACCCGGTTTTGGTGACAGAAGAAAAGCAATGCTTGAAGATATTGCAATTCTTACTGGAGGAACGGTAATTTCTGAAGACCGTGGGTTTACACTCGATAATGCGACTATCGACATGTTAGGTACAGCAGAAAAAGTGACTATCGACAAAGACAATACTACGGTAGTAAATGGCGCTGGAAACTCTGACGATATCAAAGCACGTGTAAATCAAATCAAATCACAAATTGAGGCGTCTACTTCTGATTACGACAAAGAAAAACTTCAAGAACGCTTAGCTAAATTGTCGGGCGGTGTTGCTGTGTTGTATGTAGGTGCAGCTTCTGAAGTTGAGATGAAAGAAAAGAAAGACCGTGTAGATGATGCACTTCATGCCACACGAGCTGCAGTAGAAGAAGGTATTGTTTCAGGTGGAGGCGTTGCGCTTTTACAGGCATTGCCAAGTCTATCAAACCTCAATAACGAAAATGCCGATGAGCAAACAGGTGTTCAGATTGTGGCGCGTGCCATTGAATCTCCGCTAAGAACAATTGTTGGCAATGCTGGTGGAGAAGGTTCTGTAGTAGTTGCAAAGGTTATTGAAGGCGACGAAAACTTTGGTTATGATGCCAAAACAGATACCTACGGAAACATGCAAGCAAAAGGAATTATTGATCCAAAGAAAGTAACGCGTATTGCGCTAGAAAACGCTGCGTCTGTCGCTGGAATGATTCTTACAACCGAATGTGCTTTGGTGGACATCAAGGAAGATGCACCGCCAGCAATGCCGCCAATGGGCGGTGGCGGTATGCCAGGAATGATGTAACATTCAAAATGAAAATAACTGCCCCTCTAAGGGGCAGTTTTTGTTTATAGTCTACTCGGACAAACAACTGAGTATTGACTCAAACACACCAACTGCATTAAATAAAAAAGATATTGCTTTTTAGTGTGCCCTATGCACTCACTTTTGCATTTTTACTGCGCACACTTACACCATTTTAGTGAGCGAAAATTCCTACATTTGTTTTTTTAATTTTAACTTAATGCAACACGCTATTCAAGCCAAATCTGCCCTCGTTTCTGTATTCAATAAAGAAGGGCTAGCGCCCATTGTCAAAAAAATGCACGAGTTAGGCATTACAATCTACTCTACAGGCGGTACGGCAGCGTTTATCGAAAAACAAAATGTTCCCGTAGTACAAGTAGAAGATTTGACTTCCTACCCTTCCATTTTGGGTGGGCGTGTAAAAACATTGCATCCAAAAGTTTTTGGAGGAATTTTAAATCGAAGGGAAAATGAATCCGATCAGGAAGAACTTGCCACATATGAGATTCCGCACTTAGATTTTGTTTTGGTTGATTTATATCCTTTTGAAGATACCGTACGCTCCGGGGCAAGCGAATCTGAAATTATTGAAAAAATTGATATTGGAGGTATTTCACTTATTCGTGCGGCTGCTAAAAATTACCGCGATGTGTTATGTGTAGCATCGGTTGAAGATTATGCCGATTTTTTATCATTACTAAACGAGAAAAAAGGGAAAACCGAACTTACAGACAGAAAGAAATTTGCAACAAATGCATTTCATATTTCTTCGCACTACGACACACAAATTTTCTCCTTTTTTAATGAAGATGAAGCTGCACTGAAAATCAGCTATGCAAAAGGCACTTCATTGCGTTACGGGGAAAACCCGCATCAAAAAGGGCAATTCTTTGGTGACTTTGACGAAGTATTTACCAAACACGGCGGTAAAGAATTATCGTATAATAACCTGTTAGACGTAGATGCTGCTGTGCAACTAATGGCAGAGTTTCAAAACGACATGCCAACCTTTGCCATTTTAAAACACAACAATGCATGCGGATTAGCTACACGAAACACGCTAGCCGAAGCTTATGCTGATGCACTTGCTGGCGATCCGGTTTCTGCTTTTGGCGGTGTACTTATCGCCAATACGACTATCGACATGGCTACCGCTGAGCAAATACACGGATTGTTCTGTGAAGTAGTTATTGCACCAGCATATGATGCAGATGCACTTGAACACCTAAAGCAGAAAAAAAATAGAATTTTATTGGTGTTGAAACAATATCCGCAACCGAAAATGGTGGTGCGTTCGTGCTTAAACGGACACTTAATGCAAGACCGAGATGCCATTACCGATAGCGCTGCTATTTTACAAACTGCAACCGACAGAAAGGCTACTACACAAGAAGAAAGCGATTTGCTTTTTGCATCTAAAATTGCAAAACACACCAAATCAAATACGATTGTTTTGGCAAAAAATGGACAGTTATTGGCTTCAGGAACTGGGCAAACCTCACGCGTAGACGCGCTTAGGCATTCCATTGAAAAAGCAACTCAATTTGAATTTGATATCAATGGAGCTGTTATGGCAAGCGATGCTTTTTTTCCATTTCCAGACTGTGTCGAAATTGCACATAAAGCAGGTGTTACAGCCGTTATTCAGCCCGGTGGCTCTATAAAAGATCAGTTGAGTATTGATTATTGTAACGCAAATAATTTGTCAATGGTGATGACAAGTGTGCGACATTTTAAACATTAATTCGTAATATTACGTTCCAAATTACTCCTATGGGTTTTTTTGATTTTTTAACAGAGGAAATTGCGATTGACTTAGGTACCGCAAACACGCTCATTATTCACAATGACAAGGTTGTGGTTGATAGCCCGTCTATTGTGGCTATGAATCAAACTACCAAAAAAATTATTGCGGTTGGTCAGGAAGCCAACCAAATGCAAGGAAAAACCCACGAAAACATCAAAACCATACGGCCCTTAAAAGATGGGGTTATTGCAGATTTTAATGCATCGGAGCAAATGATAAGTATGTTCATTAAGAACATTCCTTCGTTAAAAAAACGCTTTTTCACCCCTTCGCTGCGCATGGTTATATGTATCCCTTCGGGGATTACAGAGGTAGAGATGCGCGCAGTACGCGAGTCGGCGGAACGCGTAAACGGAAAAGAGGTTTATCTGATTCACGAACCCATGGCTGCTGCTATTGGAATTGGCGTTGACATCATGCAACCTAAAGGAAACATGATTATCGATATAGGCGGCGGTACAACCGAAATTGCGGTTATTGCACTATCGGGAATTGTATGTGATAAATCTGTGAAAATTGCAGGCGATGTATTTACTAATGACATCATTTATTATATGCGTACGCAACACAATTTATATATCGGCGAGCGCACTGCAGAACGTGTGAAAATTGCAATTGGTTCTGCAACAGAAGAATTGGAAAATCCACCCGATGATATGTCTGTTCAAGGACGTGATTTACTTACAGGAAAGCCAAAGGAAATCATGATTTCATATCGTGAAATTCACAAGGCGCTTGACAAGTCTATCATTCGAATTGAAGATTCTGTTATGGAAACACTTTCGCAAACGCCACCCGAACTTGCAGCCGATATTTACAATACTGGAGTTTACTTAGCTGGTGGAGGTTCCATGCTTCGAGGTTTGGATAAGCGATTGTCGCAAAAAACAGAGCTTCCAATTTTTATTGCCGAAGACCCGCTTAGAGCTGTGGTTCGCGGAACAGGATCAGTTCTCAAAAATATTGAGCGTTATAAGTCTGTCTTGATAAAATAGATAGCTCATGCAAAAACTTCTGAACAGCATATTGCGCAACGGAACGCTATTGCTGTTCATTCTACTATTTGGAATATCCTTTAGGCTAACCACTAAAAATCAGAGCTACCAAAAAAGTTCTTTTTTAGCATTTAATAATTCCATCTCAGCCCCTTTTTTAGATGCACGTCATCGTTTTTTTTCGTACCTAAAAAGACAATCGCACAACGATCAACTCATCGCGGAAAATCAGTACCTACTCACTCAAGTCATAACAAAAAACAATAAAGCTTTCTTGTTGGATTCTATTCCTTTTGAAGTGATTCCAGCTCAAATCATTCGAAATAGTATTCACTTAAATCACAATTATTTAACGCTAAACATGGGTGAAAACAGCGGCGTGAAAAAAGAAATGGGTGTAATCACTGCAACGGGTATTGTTGGTGTTGTAAACAATACAAATGTACATACAAGTGGAGTGATTTCTTTGTTAAATAAGTCGTTGCGTGTAAATGCCAAGCTTAAAAAAAGCAATCACTTTGGCAGTTTATATTGGGACGGTAATGAGCCCAATAGCGTGATTTTATCCGATGTCCCCTTGGCAGCAAAAGTTGTTGTAGGCGATACGATTGTTACAGGTGGTATGTCCGCTATATTTCCTGCTGAAATTCCACTTGGCGTAGTTTCTGACGCAGCAGTTCCAGTGAACGACAACTATTACACATTGCGCGTTTCGCTTTTTCAAGACATGACAAATCTAAACCAAGTGTATGTGGTTAAATATACGTCAGCTGAAATCATTAAAGACATGATAAACGAAAATGAATAGATTACCTAAATTGATTATTTGGTTTTTGACGTTGCTGTTTATACAAGCATTCGTACTCGATCCCATGTTATTAGGTGTTCCATTCGTACCTTTTATCTATGTCTTACTACTTATACTTTTACCAAATGATTGGGCGCCTTGGGTAGTGCTACTGACAGGGTTTTTTATAGGGTTAAGCATTGATTTTATATATGTCTCGGGCGGCGTTCACACTACTGCATGTATAATTATTTCTTATGCGCGACCCCTGTTTATCAGAGCAGTGTATAGCGACACGATTAGTCCGCAAAATCTAAAAATTGAGCAAGAGTCTTTTGGTGAATTGTTTCGCTATGCAGTTTTTGTGATTTTAGTGCATCACTTTTTTGTTTTTGTTTTTGTGCTGGGGTCTACCGAACGAATTGGTTGGCTCTTGAGTGCTTGGTTTACCAACAGTCTAATCACCATTTTGGCAAGTGCTTTTGTTCTTGTACTAACACGAGGTACTAGGCGATGAGAACACGTTTTTTCCCTATACTCGTTGGTTTTTGTGGTATTGTGATGCTGTTGCGGTTGTTTTCATTGCAAATCTTATCAGATGAATATGGAGATTTATCGTTAAAGAATTCGGTGTTAAAGCAATATGTGTATCCAGAGCGTGGGTATATGTTTGACCGAAATGGAAAATTATTGGTTTCCAACCAGCCCATGTACGACCTAATGGTTGTGCCAAAAAACCTAAGGCCTTTTGATACTTTAGATCTTTGTACGATGCTTCGGCTTACAAAACAAGAACTCAATGTTAAAATTGCCAAAGCCAAACGCTATTCGATGCGAGCACCTTCAGTATTGTTAAATCAAATTTCAAAGCAAGATTACGCAGCGTTACAAGAAAAAATGTGGAAGTTTCCCGGGATGTATATTCAGCGTAAATCGGTACGGGCTTATCAAACAGATGTTGCGTCTAATATTTTGGGCTATATCAGCGAGGTGAATTACTTTGATATGGAAACCAATCCATATTACAAACGAGGCGAGCTTATCGGTAGGCAAGGAATTGAAAAAACTTACGAGGAAATACTTCGTGGAAAAAAAGGTGTTACTTACTTACAGCGCGATAAATTTAGCCGAATAATTGGACCATATAAAGAACAGAAACTAGATACACTACCAACACCCGCGCAAGATATTACGCTTTCTATAGATATTGATCTTCAAGAGTATGGCACCAAACTTTTAGCCAACAAACGCGGTGGGATTTTGGCTATTGAACCAAGTACAGGTGAAATTTTGATGAGTGTTAGTACACCCACTTATGCGCCAAATTTACTAGTTGGCAGAGAGCGTTCTGAAAATTTCAACCTGTTAAAACAAGATACGCTCAACCGTTATTTGTTTGATCGCTCGCTTCAAGGGCAGTACCCGCCAGGCTCACCTTTTAAGGTCCTCAATGCGCTTGTTGCACTCGAAGAAGGAGTCATCACTCCTAAAGCTACTTTTACCTGTTACAGTGGTCATTTCTATGCTCGGAATCAATTTATGGAATGTAAGTGCAAACCTGGATCTAAAAACAATCTAGATCGTGGAATCCACAATTCCTGTAATACCTATTTTTCGAATGTGTACAGACGCATTATTGATAAAGACAATAATGCGCCTGAAGGTATAAATACCTGGCACGATCATCTTAGAAGTTTTGGGCTTGGCAACTATTTGGGCTACGACCATCCTGTGGGACAATCGGGCTATGTGCCAAATGCAAATTTTTATAATTTATGGTATCCAAATCAACGATGGCGTGGTGCTACAACAGTCTCAAACGCCATTGGTCAAGGTGAAATTTTAATGACCCCAATTCAGTTGGCAAACGTGGCAGCAACTATTGCGAACCGAGGATTTTACTATACCCCGCATTTTGTAAAAGGAATTCAAGGCGATTTTATTGCACCTCAATACAAAACCAAACAGTACACAACCATCTCTGACGAACACTTTATTCCTGTTGTTGAAGGCATGGCAAATGTGGTCAAAAAGGGAACTGCACGCATTGCAGCCATTAGAGGGATTGAAGTCTGTGGAAAAACAGGGACTATTGAAAATTTCACTAAAATTAAGGGGGTTAGAACACAACTTACAGACCACTCGATGTTTATTGCATTTGCACCAAAAGACGATCCCAAAATTGCCATTGCTGTAATTGTTGAAAATGGCTATTGGGGCGGGCGTTGGGCTGCGCCTATCGCAAGTTTAGTTATTGAAAAATACCTTAAAGGCGAGGTGAAACGTACATGGCTTGAAAAACGCATGATAAATGGTAGTTTGGAAGCAGAATACGCCAAAGTAACAAGTAATGAACCCTTCGAGATAAATGAATAAACTCGCACGTTTTGATTGGTATAGCTTACTGCTTTATGTTGTTTTGGTGGGCATAGGATTGGTAAATATTTACTCTGCACTATATAATGCCAATGACAATTCCATTGCCCTAAGCTATATGCAAAAGCAGTTCATTTCTTTTGGTTTAGGAATCGCTCTCATTTTAATTATTCAATTTTTTGACACCAAATTTTTTGAACGTTATGCAAGTATAGTTTACTTATTTTCTGTCCTTAGTTTACTTGGACTTTGGGTATTTGGAACAGAAGTATCAGGCGCACAATCGTGGTATAGTATTGGAGGTTTTAGTTTACAACCCTCTGAATTTGCCAAAGTAGCCGTTGCTTTAGCGCTTGCAAAACACTTGGGTGATTTTAATACTCAAATAGATCGAAAAAGAGATTATATCGGAGCTTTTGTGCTATTAGGTATTCCAGGCATACTCACCCTTTTGCAACCCGATGCAGGAACAGCACTCGTGTTGTTTGGTTTCTTTTTTGTGCTGCATGCCGAAGGGCTTCCGTCGTTTTTTCTCTTGGGGCTTGTGAGCTTCTTTGTGTTGTTTATTTTAACCTTATTCGTAGGTGTATATTGGGCGCTTGTTACAGTTGTTTTGTCAGGGTGTCTATATGTAGCACTACAATCCAAAAGAAAGCGTAAAAAGGCTATTTTTCCTACCCTTGTTGCGGTGCTCTTCTTTGGTGGATTCACCTATTCATCTTCTTATATTTTTGAAGAAATTTTTGAACAACGCCACCGCGATAGATTTAACATACTTCTTGGAAAAGAAGTAGACGCTCAAGGAATTGGGTACAACATCAATCAATCACAAATTGCCATTGGCTCTGGTCGGTTTTCGGGGAAAGGATTCTTAGAGGGCACACAAACAAAAGGTGGTTTTGTTCCCGAACAACAAACCGACTACATTTATACAACCGTTGGCGAAGAATGGGGGTTTGTTGGGACGTTTGTGGTGCTTGTACTTTTTATAGCACTGATACTACGGATTGTTCGGCTAGCTTATAAACAAAAAACAACATTCGCGCGGGTGTTTTGTCTTGGTTTTGCCTGTACTTTATTTATTCACGTTGCTATTAATTTGGGCATGGTAGTAGGGCTTGTCCCCACGATCGGCATTCCATTGCCGTTAATGAGTTACGGTGGCTCTAGCCTATTGGCATTTAGTATTTTCTTAGGAATTTATTTGCGCATTACCTACCAACGTATCGCTTAGTTTTGCTGCAATGCAAGTGGCTTAGATGGAATAAAATTCAGTTCCAAATCCTCCAAAATATGTACAGCTTCGTCCAAGTACATGTCTTCGTTAAGTGCTTTTTTCCAACGTTTACGCTTTTCCATTAAAATGGTGTCAGCCTTCATTTTGGCGCGTTCGTAAGGGAGCGAAGAAAAGGAAAGTGAATTCCTGTAATCATCTAAAACTTCAAATTTTTCGACAACCGATTCATCCTTTTCAATTTCTGATGAAAAAGTGGAATAGTTCAATGAAAACACAGATTTATCTTGCTGCGACTTGATCCATTTTGCATTTTTATCAATCAACTGAAAAAGTTCATTTGTTGCAATGCGATCGCTACTTTTTTGAATCACGTCTTTATAATTTTTATATCCGTCCCATTTTGAAAACGAAGCAGAAGCAATTTGATCCCAAACGAGTGGATTTTCCTCATCTTTCTCGCCAATATCTACGTAAGCATAACGGTCTGGAGCTACTACATCGCTTTTCACTCCCTCTAACTGGGTAGACTTTCCGGTGATACGATAAAACTTATCCGTAGTGTATTTCAACGCACCTAAATCGCCATATGTGCTTTTCGAAACAAATCTATTTAATTCCAATACATTTTGTACCGTTCCCTTTCCAAAGGTTTGTTTGCTTCCCAATACCACAGCACGCTCATAGTCTTGCATAGCAGCAGCCAAAATTTCAGAAGCAGATGCAGAAAGTTCATTTACCATAAGTACAAGTGGTCCTTCCCAAAGGGTTTTTCCATCTTTGTCTTTGAGTACCTTACTTTTCTCTGAGGTAGATTTAACTTGAACTACTGGGCCTTCGTCGATAAAAAATCCAGCCATATCAACTACCGTTTGCAACGAACCGCCCCCATTATTTCTAAGATCAATAACCAATCCTTGAACGCCTTGCTTTTTTAATCTGATAATTTCTTGCTGCATATCCTTGGCGGCATTTCGCTCTTTGTAATCTTTGAAATCAACATAAAATTTAGGCAAATGAATAAGGCCATACGAGCGTCCAGCTTTTTCAATTACAGTAGACTTCAAATAAGCCTCTTCCATAACAACCGTATCGCGATCAATAGCGACTTCCTCAACCGTTCCATCGACCTTTTTAATTGTCAGATATACTGTTGTTCCGGCAGGGCCTTTAATAAGTTCAATGGCATCGTCTAAACGCATAGACTGCACGTCAACTGGATCGCCTTCTTCTTGGCGTACCATCATAATTTGATCCCCAACATCAATAGATTGGTCTCGCCACAAAGGTCCGCCTGAAATAACCTCAACGATTTTAATTGCTTGATTTCGCTTGGTTAATCGTGCACCAATTCCTTCGTACTTCCCAGACATAGAAGCGTCAAATCTATCTTTGTCAACTGGTGCAAAATAAACCGAGTGCGGGTCAAACTGTGAGACAAAAGCATTCAAATAGGTACCAAACCAGTCCTCTTCGCGTACATCTTCCATCAGCGAGAAGTAGTTCTCAAGATTTTCACGTGTGATTTCACGCGCTTCTGCTTCTAATTCATCAAATGATTTTGGTAAATATGATTCGTCCTTTTCAGCTGTTTTTTGTTCCTCCTCTAACTTACCCTGTACAATGTTCAGTGTAGAAAACTTAAGCTGCTTTCGCCATTTCTCAGTTCGTTGACGTACTGTTAGTGGGTAGTCTTGTTCTTCATAATCCAAATTAATTTCTTCTTTCTTGGCGTAGTCAAATGGCTTTTCCAATAATTCGGCATAAAATAATTTTGCTTCGCCTCGTCGTTGAAGGTATCGCGCATATGCCAAATCAAAAAAATCAGTATTCAAACTTCGAAATTCGTCATCAAGCGCATATTTATAACGCTCAAATTGAACAATATCTTTCTTTAAAAAATACCGCTTCTGTCCATCAAGTAGTTCCAAAAACGTAGCATGAAGATCTTCAGAAAGATCATTATTGATAATTTTTGGCGAAAAATGACCACGTTGCATAAAGTATGTGATAAGCTCCATAAGCAACTTATCTTTTGATGCATCCGCGGAAAAATTATGATTTACAGGAGTGCTAAAACGTGTCCATGCAAGTAGCACTATAGCAACTAAAATTAGGGGGATAAAAATCTTCTTTCTCATATGTGTACTAAGTAGCAAGTTTAAATGTACTACTTTTTGTTAACTTTTGGATAAGTCTTCTATAATCATGCCAAAATAAACGAAAATGACGCAACCATTATGTACTTTTAACTTTCAATTTACAAAAATGAAGAAGCCGCTTATTTTAGTCACCAATGATGATGGCATTAGTGCGCCAGGGTTGCGAAACTTAATTAAAGTTATGAATAGTATTGGCGATGTGGTCGTGGTTGCACCCGACAGTCCGCAATCAGGAATGGGACATGCCATTACCATTAACAACACCTTGCGCTGTAGTAAAGTAACTATCGATGATGGTCCACAAACCGAATACGCTTGTTCGGGTACTCCTGCAGATTGCGTTAAAATGGGAGTTCATGAAATCCTAAAACGCAAACCCGATTTGTGTGTTTCAGGCATTAATCACGGCTCTAACTCATCCATTAATGTAATTTATTCTGGAACCATGAGTGCTGCCGTAGAAGCGGGCATTGAAGGCATTCCAGCTATTGGATTTTCATTTCTAGATTATGCGTGGAACGCAGATTTTGCCCAAGTTACATCCTTTGTAAAGCGAATTGCCGAATCGGCACTTACGATCGGAATTCCTGAGGGTGTGGTATTAAATGTAAATCTGCCGAAACTTCTCGAAAAAGACATCAAGGGAATTCGTATTTGCCGTCAAGCCATGGCCTATTGGGTAGAAGAATTTGATAAACGAAACGACCCAACAGGAAAAGAATATTATTGGCTTACAGGAAAATTTATCAACGAAGACAAAGGAGAAGATACCGATGAATGGGCACTTGAAAATGGCTATGTGAGTGTGGTTCCTGTTCACTTTGACATGACAGCACATCACAGCATTCAAAAACTAAACACGTGGGATTTCTAACACCTGCTTCTCGTTTGGGCGTGCTTATCAGCATTGGTTTATCCGCTTTCTTATTGGGTATAGCCATGGTCGTTTTTGACGCACAAGGAAAAGAAATTCAACACACAACACTTGCTGGAATTGCAGCACTTAGCGCCATTCCTAACCTGTTGCTCTTTTTTTGGGCGCTACGAAAAAATAAAGACACCACAGCTTACGGCATTCTTTTGGGTTGCATCTTATGGGCTTTGTTTACCTTTGGCATAAAGCTTTTTGGATGAAATATTACGTCATATCAGGTGAAGCATCAGGCGATTTGCACGGCGCAAATATGCTCAAAGCGTTGCGACAAAAAAATCCCAACGTGGCTTTCAGGGCATGGGGTGGAGATCGCATGCAAGCCGAGGGCGCAACCTTAGTCAAGCACTATCGTGACTTGGCGTTTATGGGATTTTGGGAAGTTGCTAAAAACCTCCGCACTATTCTTAACAACATCCAGCTTTGCAAAGAAGATATTGCAGCATTCAAACCCGATGCATTGATTTTAATCGACTATCCTGGATTTAATTTGCGTATTGCCGAATGGGCAAAAACCCAACAAATTCCGGTACACTATTACATTAGTCCACAAGTATGGGCCTGGAAGGAAAATAGAGTAAAACTGATGGCGCGTGTCATTGATTATTTATATGTGATTTTGCCCTTTGAAAAAGCGTTTTTTGAAGATAAACACCGCATTCCTGTTGACTTTGTTGGACATCCACTCTTAGACGAAGTGTCGCATTTTGATGCAGGCTCAGACGCCGAATTCAGAAAAGAAAATAATATTCCCGCTAAAAAACCCATCGTAGCACTACTTCCTGGCAGCAGAACACAAGAAGTTAAAAAAATGCTTGATGTTATGGTAGCAACCGCCAAACAATTTCCAGATCACTGTTTTGTAGTGGCTGCCGCACCACAACTCAGCGATTCACTTTTTGAAAAACTACCCGTATATGTTGTTCGAAACAGCACATATAAACTTTTGGCGCATGCAAAAGCGGCACTGGTAACTAGCGGAACGGCAACTTTAGAGACCGCACTTTTTGAAGTGCCACAAGTAGTTTGCTACAAGACAAGTATCTTGAGTTACGCCATTGGAAAACAATTGGTGAAATTGCCTTTTATCTCACTCGTAAATTTAATTTTAGATAAAGACGCCGTGCCTGAGCGCATCCAATCTAATTGCAACCCAAAACAATTGACAACAGATTTAGCTGAAATTTTAAGTGGAACAAAGCGTCAAGTACAACTTGACGCATATAAAATCTTAAAGGAAAAATTAGGCGGAAGCGGTGCTAGCGCCGCCGTAGCCCAACTTATTTTAGAACGAACTCGTGCGTAATGTTATTCTTATTGTCCTTGCCGTAAGCCTTGTGGGCTGTGGTAGTTTTAGAAAAGGAACTAAAATGAAACCCCGTGATGGCGTGGTGTATTACGCTAAAGGCTATATCGGGACGCCTTATGCGTATGGCGGAAATACCAAAGGCGGTATCGATTGCTCTGGACTAATTTACAATGCCTTTCGGCAACAAGGTGTCCGAGTACCAAGAACCGTTCATGAACTCCGAAAAAAAGGCAAACGCATTTCTATTGATCGAGCCAAAAAGGGGGATATTATCTTTTTTCGAACGTCCCGAAAACGAAAGCTTACCCATGCGGGCATTGTGGTAAGTACGCAACGTGGCATTCCCCAATTTATTCATGCATCCTCGTCCAAGGGGGTAATGATTTCTTCATTAGAAAATAGCTACTGGAAAAAGGCGTACGCCCAAACCAGGAGATTGCTTAAAAAATAATTTTTTGTAGTTTTAGGTATGCCCCATCCAAGCATACCTGTAGTAGTTATTGGCCTATCGTTTGGCGCAGGAATCCTATTGCGTGAAGCAGGTTTCCAACCTTCCTTTCTGATTGTTTTTGCAAGTGCAGCCGTACTAAGCGTAAGCCACTTTAAACGCTGGGAAAAACTCTTTTTCCTTACTGCTGTTGGGTGTTTTTTGTTTTTAGGAACAATGCGTTATCAACCCCCTAACTCAACTTTTTCTTCTAAGCCAGAAGCATATACCATTGAAGTCAAAACAGTACAAAACACTACTGCTTATGGGCATCAATACGTGGTAAAAACCATATACAACGAAAGCGTTCTTCTTCAAACAAGTTTGGAGCATACATTTCGTATTGGAGATCGTTTTTTGGTGCACGGAACACTTGAGCCATTAGCAACTCCAAAAAACCCAACCGATTTTGATTATAAAACCTTTATGCGCCGAAAAGGTGTTTCGCATAAGATATTACCCACTAACGAAGTCTTTATTCCGCTTGGGCATCAATGGAGTCTGAAAAGTTGGGCGTTTGCTGTACAACAAAAACTGATTGCCCAATTGAAAAAAACTTCTTTACATGCAGATAGTAAAGCGCTAATTATGGCGCTTGTTCTAGGCACCAAAAAGGAATTGTCAGAAGAACGCATACAGCAATATCAACGTGCGGGCGCCATGCACTTATTGGCAATTTCTGGTTTGCATATTGGTATTGTACTTCTACTCCTTCGTTTTTTGGTTTCACCCTTAAAACGAATGAAACACGGAGTGGTTTTGGCAGGAGTAATACCCATTATTTTATTGTGGTGCTTTGCGCTTATCACAGGAGCATCTTCGTCTGTCATTCGGGCAGTGACCATGTTTTCTTTTTTGCAGATTGGACTTGCGTTAAAGCGAAAAAATGTACGTGTACAAGGTGTTTGGGTCAGTTTTGTGGTGTTGCTTTTTGTACAACCGCGATTGCTTTTTGACGTTGGCTTTCAGCTTAGTTACGCTGCTGTTTTTGGTATTGTATGGATGATGCCGTACTGGCAAGGTCTGTTTGCAAAGAAGCATCGTATCGTTCGGTATATCGCAGCACTTATTGGTATTGGAGGGATTGCTCAGTTGTCAGTTCTACCCTTTAGCTTGTTCTATTTCCACCAGTTCCCAATGCTGTTTTGGCTCAGTAATTTGGTACTCGTCCCTTTTGTTGGAATTATAATTTTTCTGGGTATTGGAAGTGTTGCAATGAGTTTTATTCGTTCCACGCATTGGATTTATGCTGGCGTAGATGCTGTATTTTGGTGGTATCAAACCATCGTGGCATGGATTGCAAAATGGGAAGGTTTTATTGTAGAACAGATACCGTTTAGGGCTACAGACGCCATACTACTTGGCGCAATTGTATTGAGCTTATTTTTCTTTTTAGAAT
>JAACDD010000050.1 GCA_009937085.1 Bacteroidota bacterium | reverse complement strand
TTAACAATAAGACCATTTTCGTCAAACGTCAAATAGTGGTAAAACTTCGCCTCAAAACTTTTTCCTGAAGTTGTGCTTACGCCTGTCCATGTCCCATACGTACGTACACTACCGTTGGGAAGGTTGGTTTCTGGGTCAACTCCTGGTAAATAGTTTTCAGCTGCATACTTGATGTTGTCCATTGCACTGTGCCATCCTTGCATATACTGAACCACCTGATCTTTAGTGTTCATCATAGGCATACCATAAAATGCACCTTGGTATTCTAGCTCATCTGCAAAGTAAGCCGCTACTTTGTCCATGTCTTCTGTTTCAAAATCAGCAAACCATGCCTTTGCAATTTCTACATTAGTCTCAAAGTTTGGGTTTTGTGGCTGTGAGCAAGAAGCTAACAGCGCAATTACTGCGATATAAATTAAATTTTTCATTGATTGTTACGTTTAAAATTTTTTGAATATACATATATATATCTGTAATAAGTTGATTGTCAATAGTATTTAAAGATTTCTTGACGTTGTTTTTATATTTACTTCGGATTAAATGTGCCTACGTTATGCTAGTATTAATCCCTTCCCTTTTTCTATTTTTGCCAAAACGTTTCCATGAACATACTTATTTTAGGCAATGGCGGTAGAGAGCATACCTTTTGTTGGAAGCTATCGCAAAGCCCGCAACAACCCACATTGTTTATTGCACCCGGAAATGCGGGAACCGCAGCCTTAGGCACCAATTTAGCCATCAGTCCAACCGATTTTGAAGCCGTTGCCGAAGCGGTAACCAAACATCAAATTGACCTTATCGTAGTGGGGCCAGAAGCACCGCTAGTAGCAGGAATTCACGATTTTATTGCAGCACATCCAACGCTAAGCCATATTCCCGTAATTGGTCCAAAGCAAGAAGCCGCACAATTAGAAGGGAGTAAGGCTTATGCCAAGGCCTTTATGGAACGTCACAATATTCCCACAGCGCCATACAAACAATTTACTGCCGATACCCTTTTAGAAGGGCTGGCCTATTTGGAAACCATTCCTGCACCCTATGTACTTAAGGCTGACGGCCTTGCAGCAGGAAAAGGCGTGTTGATTATTCAAGATGTAGAAGAAGCCAAAGCTTCGTTAACAGATATGTTAGCAAACAAAAAATTTGGAGCGGCAAGCGAGCAGGTCGTTATCGAAGGGTTTTTAGATGGAATTGAACTTTCGTGTTTTGTACTTACCGATGGCGAAGGTCATGTAACCTTTCCGTTTGCCAAAGACTACAAACGCATCGGCGAAGGCGATACCGGACTAAACACCGGTGGTATGGGCGCTGTATCTCCTGTGCCGTTTAACGATGATGTGTTTAAGCAAAAAATTGACGAACGCATCATACAACCCACGCTCGAGGGGCTTAAAAAAGACAAAATCGATTTTGTAGGCTTTGTGTTTATTGGACTCATTCGCGTAGGCGATGATCCTTTTGTAATAGAATACAACGTACGTATGGGTGATCCCGAAACGCAAGTGGTCTTGCCACGTATCGAAAACGATATGGTAGAATTATTAGCTGCTACTGCCGAAAAACGCTTAGATAAAGTCTCCATACAAATAAGTTCAGAAGCTGCTGCTACAGTAGTGGGTGTTTCAGGAGGCTATCCAGAAGCCTATGAAAAAGGGAAGGAAATTACAGGGATTTCTAGCGATGCGCTAATCTTTCATGCGGGAACAACACTACAAGACGGAAAATTGGTAACCAACGGCGGACGCGTATTGGCATCTACAGGTTTTGGAACGGATGTGCACGATGCGCTTACATCAGCCTATGCAAACCTTACCAACGTAGCGTTTGAAGGCTTGTATTTTAGAAAGGATTTAGGTTTCGATTTATAGAAACGAGTGCGAAGTAGAATCGCGGTCTTCGTCGTTGTCGGCGTTAAATTTCTTTAACTGTCCCAACCAGTAAAACAAGCCTGCGAAACCAACTAGCAAAAACAGCCAGTTAAGCGCATTGGCAAAAAACCAACTCGTAAGCTCTAACTCACGTAGCATGTTTAGCGGGATAAAAAGGACTTCTTCAAATAGGTAGGCGATCGCTTCAAAAATGGCTTTCATAATCTTGGTTTTGCACGTCAAAAATACAGCTAAAATGGATGTGGTGCAAGTTTCAACAGCTTTTGAATTTTGACCTATCTTTGACAAAAATTTTCGCATGACAAGCGCAGCAGCATTCGCCATTTTTGAGCAGAGTATTCATACCTATCACGTTTTGGATTCGGTAGACCAAGCTTTTGAAAACCCTTTTGATGCTCAAACTCTTGACCATTTATTGTACCGTAAAAATTGGATTGATACCGTGCAATGGCATTTTGAAGACTTGATTCGCGAACCAAATATTGATCCTATTGCTGCCTTGGAACTCAAACGTAAAATTGATGCGTCAAACCAAGACCGTACCGATACCGTTGAATATATTGACAGCTATTTTTTAAAGCAGTTTAAGGAGGTTTCTACCCTTCCCGACGCAACTATAAACACCGAAAGTCCTGCATGGGCCATCGACCGACTTTCGATTTTAGCGCTTAAAATTTACCACATGCAAGAGGAAGCCAATCGCAGTTCCGCTTCGGAAGAGCACCGTGCTGCTTGTACCAAAAAACTCGCCGTGTTGTTGGAACAAAAAACAGATTTGTCCACCGCCATCGACCAACTTTTAGCAGATATGACCGAAGGACGAAAATACATGAAGGAATACAAGCAAATGAAAATGTACAACGACGAATCGCTAAACCCGGTGTTGTATCAAAAAAACGCTTAATGAAAGGCAAACACATCTTGGTGTTTCGTTTTTCCGCACTGGGCGATGTAGCCATGTGCGTCCCTGTGTTGCGCTGTTTACTACACTCCTATCCCGAACTTCAACTTACCATAGTCACCCGAAAACGTTTTGTACCCCTATTTGAGACATTGCCTAACGTGCAGTTTTTCACTCCCGATTTTAGCGGAGAACACAAAGGAATCGCAGGATTATATAGACTATTCAAAACACTAAAAAAACGGCGTCCAACCGCCCTTGCAGACCTCCATCAAGTGTTACGCACGCAACTATTGATGCTGTATTTTCGTCCATTGTTTTGGATAAAGCAAGCCCATCTAAACAAAGGCAGAGCAGAAAAAAAACGCCTTACACGTCAAAAACCCAAAACCTTAGTGCCGCTACTGCCGCAAGTGCACCGCTATGCGCAAGTATTTGAAAAGCTAGGCTTTCCGTTATCGTTAAGCGCACACGAATTTCCGCCGCGTCCCATTTGCCCCAATACAGAAGCCCTGCAATTAGCTGAAAACCGCAAATGGATTGGTATTGCACCTTTTGCCGCGCATGCCAACAAACAATATCCGTTAGACCTGATGCAACAAGTAGTAGCGTTTTTGCAACAAGAGCATCAAGTCATTTTGTTTGGTTTTGGAAAAGAAGAGCACGCACAATTGGATGTTTGGGCAAATGCTTATAAGCACGTCGCCAATGCCACAGGCGTATATGCGTTTGCTGCTGAGTTGCGCCTTATTGCTCAACTCGACCTTATGATTTCGATGGATTCGGCGAACGGACATTTGGCGGCAAACTACAACGTTCCTGTGCTAACGCTTTGGGGCAATACGCATCCGTGTTTGGGATTTGCACCTTTTGAGCAGCCTCAAAAAAACAGCCTTACTCCCAATATGACTTCATATCCACTATTGCCTACCTCCGTTTATGGCAACAAAAAAGTAAAAGGGTACCAAGATGCCATGCGCAGTATAGCACCAAAAACGGTTATTGAATTGGCGCTAGAGGTGTTGGGAGGAAAGTAATTAAGGAAAAGTAGTACGTGACGAAAAGACCTCAACAGGTACGCTTCAAGAATTAGAAGCCTTTTTTCGCGAACAGCTATAAAATATACATACTAAAGCGTCATTTTTTCAGTTTTTATCATAGGTTTATAGCATGAAAAAAGCACTTCTTTTTTTTGGGTTAATTATGATGGTGGCCGCCTGCTCTACCAAAAAAAATGGCGCCATAAATCGTGCTTATCACAGTACCACTTCAAAATTTAATCCCATATTTAACGGAAAAGAAGCGCTGCGCTACGGCACTTTGGACATCACCCAAAAGCATGAAGACAATTATTGGCTGCGCCTTTCTGTTGACCCATACCAACTCCCCGATGCCTTCAGCGATGAAGCTAACAGCAACGAATTTTTTGATAGAGCAGAAGAAAAAGCAACGCTTACCGTTCAAAAGCACTCCATGCTTATTGACGGCGAACAACGCAACAAGCAAATTGCCAAAGCGTATCTATTGTTAGGAAAAGCGCGCTATTTCAACGGGAGCTACTTGCAAGCTGTTGAAGCGTTTACCTATCTAATCAAAAATATGGGTAATTCCCAACAGGCAATTGAAGCCGAGTTATGGCGCGCAAAAAGTTATTTAGAAATGGGACAAGAGGCACGCGCTGTTCGTGAATTTACAAATATTACGCAATCTGGGAATCTTAGCACCAAACAATATGCCATTGCGCAATCGGCACTTGCAGATGCGCTGCTAAGAGAAGAAAAAGACACCTTAGCTACACAACCGCTAATGCGAGCTTTGGCTACCGAAAAATCGGCTGCAAAGCGGGGTCGCTATGCCTATTTGCTTGGGCAGCTTTATGAAGCGTTAAACTATGCCGATTCGGCAATTGTTGCCTATCAACAAGTCCTAGATTTAAATCGCCGTGTCCCGCGTGTGTTGTGGATTCATGCACGATTAGCACAACTAAAAAACAACCAACCAAAAGACGACAACACATTGCTCGCTTACAAAAAGCTTTTACGTAGCGACGAAGATCGAAGGTTTAGAGATAAAATCCATTACTTCTACGGTACCTATTTGTTGAAAGGACAGGATACGTTAAATGGTGAAAAAGAATTGAAATCGTCCCTAAAAACCAACACACAAGACCGTTACTTAAAGTCGCTTATTTATGAGCAATTGGCAAGCAATCGTATCGACCAAGTGGCTTATGTATCTGCTGGAGCGTATCTGGACAGTACGCTGCAAAATTTAGAAGATAGCACGCGTCGGTATCGAAAACTAAAACGCAAACGCGGGAAGTTAAGTGATATCATTTCTTATGAAAAAACCATTGTTGAATCCGATAGTTTGTTGCGCTTGGTATATATGTCTGCCGCGGAGCAAAAACAAGTAGTAGACAATTATATTGTGCAACTCAAAGAAAAAGAAGCCAAAGCAGAAGCCTTGTTAAAATCGCAAGAAGTAGGCGCTACCTTGCTCATGGGAAGCTTCTATTTCTACAACAGCCGACAGCTAGAAAGTGGCAAGCGTGAGTTTCAACGGAACTGGGGAGCCCTTAGCTTAGCAGACAATTGGAAGTACAACGCTACTTCATTAGGTAATATCGTGCAACCCGACGCAACAAATAAAGAAGCCGAAAGCGACGAAAATCCTGCCTATAATCCACAAACGTATTTGTCACAAATTCCACCACCCGAAGCCGCAGACAGCATCAAGCAAATACAACACGAAGCATATTTTCAAGCGGGATTAGCATACAAGGAACAATTTGGGATTGCGCAAACTGCCATTAATCGATTTAAATCTCTTTTGGCTGTAAATCCGGAGGAACGCTATGTGCCTCCAACCCTATATCATCTGTATAAATTGCACCTTAATAATGCAGGTGCCCAACGCGCCTACGCAACGCAAATCATCTCAAACTACCCACAGAGCGACTACGCCAAAATGATTCAAAACCCAGAAGCACTGGCACAGACCATGGAACAAAATGAAGCTGTTTTGGCAAATGCAAATGAACTTTTGGCTGCTCAAGAATATGTTGCTGTTATTGCCAAAAGTGAGCAGCAAATTCCAATGTTGACAGACAAGACACTTCAAGCGGAATGGGCAATGCTACGGGCTGTATCGATTGGTAGATTAGATGGCCTTGATGCCTACAAAGAAGCTTTGACCGTTTTGATGCAGACCTACCCAAAAACCGAAAGTGCAGCGCAAGCAAAAGCGCAACTTGACGGCTTTGACGTATTCAACGACCTCGCTGTTAAAGAAGACGAGAAGGCGAAGTTGGTGTTTGTTCGTTCATCTGAGCAGCGTGAGCAGTCAGAGAAAGATCAAAAATGGATTGAAGGATGGATGGAAAAACAAGGCGTTGCAAATCGGCTACGCGTGTCTATAGACGTCTTTGATCGTAGCACAGAAACCGTAGTAATTCATGGGTTTAGTTCAAAGGCAAGTGCCAGCGAAACACGTAATTTAATGAGCATGAGCAACCCACGTTTGATGGAAACCAAAAATATTGTAATTTTGGCGTCCAATTATCGCAACGCGCTTATAAACAAACGCTTGAAACAATTGGAAAATTAGTAACGCATGTTTTCAGATAAAAAACAAAAAAATATGGACTCAAATAAAAACGCAGTAAAAATCAATTTTATTGAACCCAATACGCGTATTGTTGGAGAAATAGAATCAAAATCAGACTTCCGCATTGATGGAACTCTTGAAGGAAAAATCAATACATCAGGGCGCGTTGTGATTGGCAAGGAAGGTAATGTACAAGGTGAAGTACATTGCGGCTACGCAGACGTTATGGGAAATTTCAGCGGTCAATTATTTGTAAATGGCTTGCTTACCATTAAGTCTGACGGAATTGTTGAAGGGCAAATAACGATAGGTAAACTTGCTGTGGAATCCGGCGCAACACTAAATGCCCAATGTAGTATGAAATCTGCTGCAGTAAAGTCTATAATTGATGAAGAACCCAAAAAAGCAGAAAAAACGGCCTAAATCTTGGGCGGTACTTTCTGGAGTGGCTATACAAATGGGCGTTTCGCTCTATTTGGCTTCCCGTGCAGGTAAAGCACTCGATGCCCACTGGGACACCGGCAAAACATTTACGCTTGTCTTTCTAATGCTCGTGCTGTTTTTGAACATGTACTGGCTTGTCAAATATTTAGAACGTTTTAATTCGTGAAGCAATCGCTTTGGCATTTAGGCCAACTCTTGGCCGTGGTTTTTGTTATTGGTAGTATTCATTTAGTTACTATACTTAATTCTAATTACACTTTTCCTGTTGCTACACTTTATCAGCTTTATGCGGTAAACTTTATCATGGCGATTGCTGGCTATGCTATGATTCGATTCGCGTATTGGCTAAAATCACAAGTAGAAGGGTTTGTGTTTCTATTGGGCAGTTTTGTAAAGTTTGCTGTGCTATATGGGGTTTTTTTGGCAAACGAAACAGCCGCCATACACGACTCCAGACAGGCCTTTTTACATCTTTTTATACCCTATGCCACTTGTCTCATTTGGGAAATTGCAACATTGTCCAAAATATTAAATCAAGCACCTAAAAATTCTGTGTGATTTTCACACCATTTACTTTTTTTTCTTATTGTTAAAAGTGTACATTTGCAGCGTTTTAATCTCAACATATAGTTGCGTCTAATTCAAAACATTTGAAACGAATTTTTACAGCCCTTTTTGCACTTCTATTAGCAACGTCTGCTTTTGCCAACACTCCTGTAAAAGAAAAGGAAAAAGAAGGCTCGGTCAAAGACGAAATAAAAGCCTACATCCAACACCACTTAAAAGATTCGCACGACTTTTATTTAGGGTCTTATAAAGAGGATGGGAAAAAGCATTATGTAGGATACGTTGGACTGCCCATTATAATCTGGGACAACGGCTTGAATATTTTCTCCTCAGCAAAGTTTAAGCACGGAAAAGCGGTTGTTCAAAAAGGAAGTAATTTCTACAAGCTCTATCACGGAAAAATTTATAAAACAGATGCCGCTGGTACCGTTACGTATGACGATGAACATCATCCTGTAAACGAAAAGCCATTGGACTTGTCGATCACAAAAAGTGTATTGACAATGCTATTGACGGCACTTTTGATGTTTTTCTTGTTCCGATCGTTAGCGCGTTCTTACAGCAAGAACGGTAATATTGCGGCGGGAATTGGTCGCTTTTTTGAACCTATTATCTTGTATGTTCGCGATGATATCGCCATTCCTAATATTGGTAAAAAGCACCACGGGCGTTATATGAGTTTCTTGCTCACCGTGTTTTTCTTTATCTGGTTTTTAAACCTATTAGGACTTACACCGCTAGGAATTAACGTCACAGGAAATATTGCAGTTACTTTTGGATTGGCGCTGATTACGTTTCTACTAACCAACCTTACAGCAAACAAAAACTATTGGGCACACATTTTTTGGATGCCAGGCGTTCCTGTGCTAATGAAAATAGCACTTATTCCTATCGAATTATTAGGTGTAATTATTAAGCCTTTTTCCTTGCTTATTCGTTTGTATGCCAACATGCAAGCAGGACATATCGTACTGATGAGTCTTATCGGGCTTATGTTTATTTTTAACAACTGGCTAGGAACGAGTTTATCATTTGCATTAGCTTTTGCTATTTCAATAATCGAATTATTAGTAGCCTTATTACAGGCTTATATTTTCACTATGTTATCGGCACTCTATTTTGGGTTTGCCGTTGAAGAACATCATGATGAAGCGCATTAAAAACAACTATTAACAATTAAATACACACACATGGAAATTCCATTAATCGTAGGTGCAGGACTCGTCGTAATTGGCGTTGGTATGGGAATCGGTAAAATCGGTAGCTCTGCTATGGAAGCTATTGCACGTCAACCAGAAGCATACGGGAAAATTCAAACAGCAATGTTGATTGCAGCCGCTCTTATTGAAGGGATCGGATTTGCTGCATTATTTGCTGTATAATTAATAACATCACACGATAAACGGTAGCCAGGCTGCCGTTTATCTTGCTGAAATATAAGCGTATGGAAAAATTATTAGGCGAATTTTCGTTTGGTTTGTTTATATGGCAAACTGTTATTGTGACAGCACTTATTTTATTGCTGCGCAAATTTGCATGGAAACCCATCCTAAACACCATTAACGAAAGAGAAGAAGGCATTCGTTCCGCAATGGCGTCGGCTGAAGAGGCGCGTCAAGAGATGCAAAGTCTTCAATCAGACAACGAGCGAATCTTAAAAGAGGCGCGTGCAGAACGTGACGGATTGCTGAAAGAAGCACGTGAGCTTCGTCAAAAAATGATTGACGATGCCAAAGAAGAGGCTAAGACACAGTCTGAGCAACTTCTTGCGCAAGCCAAAGAAGCTATCGAAAGTGAAAAACAAATAGCCATTACATCGCTCAAAAATGAAGTGGCTGATTTATCACTTCAAATTGCTGAAAGTCTAACGAAAGAGCAACTTTCATCAGACAAAAAGCAAACCGAATTGGTTCAAAAACTACTTAAAGACGTAGATCTTAAAGCATGATAGGTACTCGAGCAGCATTGCGATATGCGAAAGCAGCTGTACAAAAGGCCATTGAAGATGGTCAATTGGACGCCTTGGCCAAAGACATGGAAGTGGTGTACGATACCGTACAAAACAACCGTGACTTGGAAGCCGTTTTGCAAAGTCCTGTGATAAGCACAGACTTAAAGCACAATGCGCTTCAAGCCGTGTTTGCACAATGCAGTGATGCCGGTAAAAACCTATTACGTTTAGTAGCAGAAAACAATCGAGCGCACAACCTTGACGGCATTGCCTTAAAGGTAAAAGAATTATACCACGAGCACTTAGGACTTGTTGAGGCTGTTGCCACAACGGCGGTGCCCATTTCCCCAGACGTAGAAAAAGAAATTTTGACGAAGGTCGCCACGCTTACCGATAAGAAAGTGACCCTCGTGAACAAGGTTGACCCAGAAATTATTGGTGGGTTTATCATTAGGCTTGATGACATACAACTCGACGGGAGTGTAGCGCATCAACTCAACACATTAAAACAAAACTTACGTTCAAACGCAATATCATGGCAGAAGTAAAAGCTGCGGAAGTATCCGCGATATTAAAACAGCAATTAACAGGATTTGACAGCAGCGTCTCTTTAGACGAAGTTGGATCAGTTCTTCAAGTAGGTGATGGTATCGCTCGTGTTTACGGGCTTACCAATGCACAATACGGCGAACTCGTTTCCTTTGATTCAGGTCTAGAAGGCATTGTCCTTAACCTTGAAGAAGACAATGTTGGAGTTGTACTTTTAGGTCCATCTAAAGGTATCAAAGAAGGCGATACGGTAAAACGCACCCAACGCATTGCGTCGATTAATGTTGGCGAAGGTGTAGTAGGACGTGTTGTAAATACATTAGGTCAACCGATTGACGGAAAAGGACCAATCGAAGGGGAAACGGTAGAAATGCCACTAGAGCGTAAAGCGCCAGGTGTAATTTACCGCCAACCCGTAAACGAACCTTTACAAACGGGTATCAAATCTATCGATGCGATGATTCCTGTAGGTCGTGGACAACGTGAATTGGTTATTGGTGACCGTCAAACAGGAAAAACAACCGTTTGTATTGACACCATCCTAAACCAAAAAGAATTTTACGATGCAGGGGAGCCTGTGTATTGTATCTATGTGGCCATTGGACAAAAAGCGTCAACGGTTGCAGCCATTGCAAATACGCTTCAAGAAAAAGGCGCCATGGCATATACAACTGTTGTTGCAGCAAATGCTTCTGACCCTGCGCCAATGCAAGTATATGCACCCTTTGCAGGAGCAGCTATCGGAGAATATTTCCGCGATACGGGTCGTCCAGCATTGATTATTTATGATGATTTGTCTAAACAAGCCGTGGCATACCGTGAGGTATCCTTATTGCTTCGTCGTCCACCGGGACGTGAGGCTTATCCTGGTGACGTTTTCTATTTGCACTCGCGCTTGTTAGAGCGTGCTGCAAAAGTGATTGCAGATGACGGCATTGCTAAGCAAATGAACGATTTGCCAGAAGGGTTAAAATCAAAAGTAAAAGGTGGTGGTTCGCTAACAGCACTGCCTATTATTGAAACACAAGCAGGTGATGTATCTGCTTATATCCCTACAAACGTAATTTCGATTACAGATGGACAGATTTTCTTAGAATCCGATTTATTTAACTCCGGTGTTCGTCCAGCAATTAACGTGGGTATTTCGGTATCGCGTGTGGGTGGATCTGCACAGATTAAATCCATGAAAAAGGTAGCAGGTACACTAAAACTTGATCAGGCACAGTTCCGTGAGTTGGAAGCCTTTGCCAAGTTTGGTTCTGACTTGGATGCAGCAACCATGAACGTGATTGAAAAAGGAAAACGCAACGTGGAGATTCTTAAGCAAGCGCAAAACGATCCGTTTGCCGTTGAAGATCAGGTAGCTATTATTTTTGCTGGATCTAAAAACTTGCTACGTCAAGTTCCTGTGAACAAAGTAAAAGAATTTGAACAAAGCTATTTGGAATTGCTTAATGCCAAACACCGCGATGTGTTAGACACGCTAAAAGCAGGTAAACTGACAGACGAGGTAATCGAAACGCTAACTAAAGTAGCAACAGATTTAGCTGGTCAATACGCATAAGCCATGGCAAACCTCAAGGAAATACGCAATAGGATTAGTTCTGTATCGTCAACGATGCAGATTACCAGTGCCATGAAAATGGTGTCGGCGGCAAAGCTTAAAAAAGCGCAAGATGCCATTACGGCCATGCGCCCATACGCTGCCAAACTAACCGAATTATTGCAAAACCTTAGTGGTGCCGACCAAGACGGCGATGAAAATCCATATACACAATCTCGAGACGTTAAGCGTGTGCTTTATGTAGCCATTACGTCGAATCGTGGGCTTTGTGGCGGATTTAATTCTAATATCATCAAAGAAGTAAAGGCGCGTGCTGCTGCTTCAGAAACAAACAGTACTGTTTTTACCATTGGTAAAAAAGGCAATGATATTTTAAGTAAAGAGTTTGATGTGGTGGGGCATAACGTTGCCGTATTTGACGACCTTAATTTTGTGAATACTGCTGAACTTGCGCAGCAACTTATGGACGGTTTTGTTGCAAAGCAATACGACGAAGTGCATTTGGTGTATAACCGATTTAAAAATGCGGCTACACAATTGGTAACCGTTGAACCGTTTTTGCCTTTAGTGGCTGAAGATTCAGAAACGCAAAGCGATGCGGATTATATCTACGAGCCAGAAAAGGAAGAGATTTTTAATACCCTTTTGCCAAAGGCATTAAAAATGCAGTTATTTAAAGCACTACGCGATTCGTTTGCTAGTGAGCACGGCGCACGTATGACGGCTATGCACAAAGCAACTGATAACGCTACCGATCTGCGTGACCAACTCAAACTGACGTACAACAAAGCGCGTCAGGCAGCTATTACCAACGAAATCTTAGAGATTGTTGGCGGTGCTGAAGCGTTAAACGGGTAATATAGTTTCGCTTAAGAAACAATCCTTCTATTTATTTTTAGTGTTACTGTTATCTTTAAAACCTAAGGAGGCGTTTACATTTTTGGCTCGCCTATTGCTAGGAATTAAATCTCTTGTTATCACAGCAAATTTAAAATTGTGGTGTGATAGGGGCTTTTCTTATTTTTGTACATATGAACATACGCATTGTAAACCAATCTTCGCACGCATTACCCGAATACGAAACCTTAGCTTCGGCAGGTATGGACCTCCGTGCCCATACAGATACCCCCGTAACATTACAACCTATGGAGCGAGGACTTATTAAAACTGGCTTGTTTATCGAACTTCCAGTAGGAATTGAAGCACAGGTACGACCGCGTAGCGGATTGGCGCTTAAAAAAGGCATTACGGTACTTAATTCCCCAGGTACTATTGACGCAGACTATAGAGGCGAAATTGGCGTTATCCTTATAAATTTATCTAACGAGCCGTTCACCATTGCATCTGGAGACAGAATTGCACAGTTGGTCATTGCCAAACACGAACGCGCCGATTGGCAACAAGTTGAATCACTAACCGAAACTGAACGCGGAGCGGGCGGTTTTGGCAGTACAGGTACCGCATAATATGAAAATCATTGTTCCTATGGCGGGTCGAGGGTCACGCCTTCGTCCGCATACGCTAACCGTTCCTAAACCTTTGGTACCCGTAGCGGGTATGCCCATTGTACATCGATTGGTTCGCGATATTGCAAAAGTACTTCCAGAACCCGTAACGGAAATTGCCTATGTCCTTGGTGATCCTGCCTTTTTTGGGGATGAAGTCGTAGAAGCACTAACCGAACTGTCCAACAGTTTAGGCGCTAAAACAAGTGTTTACCGTCAAGACGAGCCATTGGGGACTGGGCATGCTGTCATGTGTGCTGCGCCTTCGCTTTCTGGCCCGGCAGTAGTGGCCTATGCCGATACGCTTATTCGTGCGGATTTAAACCTTGACCCCGACGCCGATAGCGTTATTTGGGTAAAAAAAGTAGAACGCCCTGAGCAGTTTGGCGTAGTGCAACTGGACAAAACTGGAGCAATTAATGCACTCATCGAAAAACCAGCTGAATTTGTTTCAGACTTGGCAGTCATTGGGATTTATTATTTCAAAGAAATTGAAGTACTCAAAGATGCGCTTCAAAGCGTTTTAGATGAAGGGCTTACTCGTGGTGGCGAGTATCAGATCAACGATGGTATTTTGCGCATGATGCAAAACGGGAAGCGCTTTGTCCCTGGCGAAGTAACCGCATGGATGGATTGTGGCAATCCAAAAGTCACCATAGAAACCAATGCTAAAATGCTGGACTTTCTTGCCGCTGAAGGGGAGCCACTTGTTGGCGATCTAACACTGGACAACAGTACTGTTATTCCGCCTTGCTATATCGCAGACGGTGTAACGCTAACCAACAGCACCATCGGTCCACATGTGTCGATTGGTACTGGCACAACAATTTCTAATAGCACCATCGAAAACAGTATTATCCAATCCAATAGCACCATTGAAAACACAACACTTAAAGAGGCGATGATTGGCAACCACGTGCGCTACAATGGCGCATTTACGCATGTAAGTATTGGCGATTACTCGGAATTAAAATAGCACATGAAAAAGCTTGCACTACTTTTTGTTGGATTGATTTTAGTAGTGGGATGTAAATCGCTTACGCCTGTAACAACAACTGCAGCCATTGATACTTCGCTAAGGCCGCGAATGGCGCAGCAAAAAATTGCTGCCAGCGCACTCGCTTTTGAAACCTTACAATGGCGTGGGCATGCTGTGCTTGACCGCGATGGAAAACGCCAAAAAATAAGTGTTAGTACGCGTTTAAAACAGGATGAGGGAATATGGATTAACGGAAGTGTCATCGTGCCGCTAGCGCGTATTTTTATTACGCCCAAACAACTACAGGGTTATGAAAAAATAAATCGGAAGTACGCCCAAATAGATTTTCGTGCACTTAAAAAGTTGTTAGGTGTTCCTGTTGACTATGAAATACTTGAAAATCTACTCACTGCAAAACCTGTAGATGCGCGTGCTTTTAGGCGTGCAAAACTATCTTTTACTAAAAATGCTTATGTATTTAGCTTACGAAAAAGAGGTGTGGAATTACAGTTTGTTTTTGATGCTGAATTTCGACTTACAGAACAACGCCTTAAAGACGGTAAAACAACCGTTAGCGTATTGTATGATGCCTACAAAAAAATGAATGGGCAATGGATTCCAGAACAATTAAGCGCAACACTTTTTGGTGAAAAAGGCGCTACAACACTTACGCTTAGCGTTAGGCAATCACAGCTTAATGGCAGTGTCAATATGCCGTTTACTATCCCTAAAGGATATACATCAATATTTGTGGAATGAAAAAGTGGCTTTGGGTTTTGATGCTTGTTCCAATATTGGGTTTCGCTCAAGACAAAAAAGCGACGCTTGAAGCCCAAAAAAAAGGCTGCAACAAGAGATTGTACAAATCAATGCATTACTAAAATCGAGTGCAAAAAAACGCGCTAATGTACTTACCGAAGTAGAAACGGTACAGCTTAAAATGGACCGACAAGATGCGCTCATACGACTCACCAACCGTCAAATTAATCGACTAAATCAAGAAATTACACTCAACCTGCGCAACATAGAACAGCTGCGCACCGAATTGACAAAACTCAAAAAAGACTATGCCGAAATGGTCGTTGCAGCACGCAAAAATCAATCTACCCAAAACCGATTGATGTTTTTACTTTCATCAGAAAGTTTTTGGCAAGCGTATAAACGCATGGCGTATATGAAACAGTATGCTGCATACCGCAAACAACAGGGTGAACAAATTGCCACAAAAACCAAAACATTGCAGCAATATACCAACGATTTAGTAGCGCAACGAAAAGATAAAGAACGATTAATCCGCGAAAATAGAGACGCGCAAAAAGCATTGGATACCGTACGTGCACGTCAAAATAGCCTTGTACAACAGCTTAAGCGGAAAGAAAAAAGCTACGCAGCCCAAATAAAGAAAAAACAAAAACAGCAAGAGGCTATTGACAAAGAAATCAATCGCTTGATACGTGAAGCCATTGCTGCCTCAAACAAAAAGGCAGGTACCAAAACCACGAGCTTTGTGCTAACTCCAGAAGCCAAAGCCTTAGCTGCAAGTTTTGCTGCCAATAAAGGGCGTTTGCCATGGCCTGTTGAAAAAGGGATTGTTATTCAAAAGTTTGGGACACAACGCCACCCCGTAGTACGCACAACGACCATAAAAAGCAATGGGGTAACGCTTTCGGTTCCAGCAAGAGCCGAAGCACGCAGCGTGTTTGAAGGAAAAGTATTAAATATTGTACAATTTAAAGGAAGTAATCCCATTGTACTTGTGCAACACGGAAACTATATTACAAGCTATAAAAACCTCAGCAAAGTCTACGTAAAAAAAGGGGATAAGCTTAGTGCAAAACAAGCCATTGGGCAAATTTTCACCAACAAAGATACCGGCAAAACAGCCTTGCAGTTTAGTTTATTCAAAAATACCACACCGCAAAACCCCGCACTCTGGTTATATCAAATGAAATAGCTCGATTAATGCTTTATTAGCTTGCGACGTATAGATGCTCCGTTGTGCGTGACTTCAAATAAATAAACGCCCGTTAAAAGCTCTGAAACATCTACACTATAAGCTGTGTTTGTACGCAATACAAGTTGGCCCGTCAAAGCAAATACAGAGACTTCCGCATCTTCGTTTAATCCGTCAATGTAGATGGTATTCACAACTGGATTGGGATATATATGTAATGCGGAAGCTTTTGATGCTAAAATACTTAGTACCTGATTACTTGTGTTTGGAGAAGGCGTTCCCGCTATAAAACTACCATCTGATTGGCGTTGCAAAGAATTTGATGCGCCATTGTCTCCCTCATCTTCATTAAACTGCGTTGTTTCGTCCAATCCAGTTAGTAAGGCCGTATCGTCTGGGTGGTTGTTGTCATAAACAACCGCATCAACTAAGTTTGTTGTAGTTGCAGCGGTGTCGTTAGGGAAATCTGTGTCATTAGCTTGATATAATGCCGCAGCATCAGGGCCATTTTGAAGCCCCGAAGAAAGAAATGTTATAGAAACGCCCGTTACACCTGAGTCTCCAATAACAAAGTAGCCGTTGGCGTCGGTACTATATCCGTCTAAATCATAGGTGGCATAACTTGCATCATCACTTCCATTAAATAAAACCAATACATAGCCGTCTAGACTTGTATTTGGA
>JAACDD010000049.1 GCA_009937085.1 Bacteroidota bacterium | reverse complement strand
GCAATTATCAACAAATGGAAGAGACAAGCATAAGAGAGACAAGCGTTATGTAAATCCTTTTTTAGAAAAGAACGGAGAACTGTATGATAAAACCGAGGGACGTTTTTCAACAGACATGATGGTTGACTACATAAGTGATTTTATGGAACGTAAAAAAGAACAACCCTTTTTAGTTTATTATCCCATGAACCTTACCCATTGCCCTTTTGTGCCCACACCCCATTCCGAAGATTGGAACCCAAGCGACTTGGGTTCGAAAACCTATAAAGGAAACCCAAAATACTTTGCTGATATGGTCGCTTATATGGACTTTTCTATCGGACGTATTGTCGATAAAATTGAGCAGTTGGGATTGAGTGAAGATACCATCCTTATATTTACCGCTGATAATGGCACCGACCAACCTATCGTTTCCATGATGGGAGACGTTGCAGTTGAAGGCGGCAAAGGAAAAACCACAGACAACGGCACCCACGTGCCGCTAATTGTCAATTGGAAAGGGACCGTCAAAGCAGGTTTTTCCAATACTGCACTCGTTGATTTCAGCGATTTTTTTCCTACGCTATGTGAGGCTGCTGATATTAAAATAGATGCGAATTTAGATTTGGATGGCATCAGTTTTTACCCACAACTGTTAGGAAAAGATAGTCTCAAAAGAAAATGGATACACACTTGGTATAATAGAGAAGGGGGATCCAGTCCCCTAGCTGCAACAACCGAATGGGTAAGAGACGAAAACTATAAATTTTATGTTGGGAACAGATTTTACAACGTAAAAAAAGATCCCAAAGAAAAAAACGAACTGGAATGGAATCAGATGACCGATAAGGAAAAAGAGATTCGCCAAGCCTTCATTGACGTATTGATGTCTTATAATTATTTAAGAAATTAAATGTAGGCAAACCCAATGCATTTCGGGGGGAAATACGCAAACTAGGACTGGAGTTTGGCCCTGAAAAATACGCTCCCGAGATTAAGGAAGTGGTGAATGTGGAAGTTTAAAAGTTAAGCTGTTTTCTTTCCAAAAAAAATAGTCTTAATACACAGGCATTTTGTATGTCTTGAAATGCTGGCTTTCGCTTTCTTTTATGTTTATTAAATAAATTCCTCTTTCCAAGTCTAAATGGAGCGCCTGGTCTTTGTTAAAGTTACTATCAATTCTTTTAATTTGACTTCCTAACATGTTAAATACCGCGATTTCAAACGCACCAGATTTTTGAAAATAAATTTTGTTTGGGAGTACCAATACGGGATTGTCGTTTTCAAAAGTACCCACACTTAAGCTTGAATCAACGGTAAAGCTTGATTTGAAATTTGAACCAGAATCGTAGTCAAATTTATCTCCCACGTTAGAAGTAATCTTCCAATAGATTTCTAGAGTGTAAGATTCCGAAGCATCAAGTCCTGACAAAATATCTGTGGTGTTATCTGTTTTTGCCCATTTTTGATTGTCACCATTTCCATCTACACCATTTTCTGACCATGGTAAATCCAACTCTGTAAAATTTGGTAGCGGGCTAGGCTCAGGGCTACTAACATAAATCCTGTAATAAAGTTTGGCACCAGTTACGTCTCCACCGCCATTTTTCCACGATTTTATTTCGCCGCCTTTTAGCGTAAGTTGCGTTACAGTTCCAAAAGTATGTCCTGAGTAGGGAGTTGTCCCGCCGCTGTTAATACCACCATGATAATAGGTTGTGGTGCTGCCATCGTCTATAATTGCATAGGTTTGATAAATTCCAGTTTCCTGTCCAAATGATGCACAGAACACCAAAATAAAAAAATAAAGTAAAGAATATTTCATCACTAAATATTTAAAGGTTAAACAAACATTTCATAGCAATATCTTTAAATGTTATTCAACAAGCACTTTGCATAGACCAAATTGGTTGGTAGTACTGTTTTTGAGCACAACAAAATACACGCCTTTTTGGGTGGGTGCTGTTAGGTTTAGCTGTTTTCCTATTTTGTGTTCTCCAGTAAGTAGTTCTTGACCCAAAGCATTATACAATTTATAGCTGTATGGGTTTTCTGTTGGGAGGTCAATTTCAATACGGTCTTTTACTGGATTTTGACGTAAGCCTAATCGCAGTAACGCTGGATTTTGTTTGCTTAGGGTTGCTTGTTGATTTCCATAAATTTTAAATTCTCCTGGAGCTAAAGTGACCACATGTCCAGTTGAGCTTACACTTAAAGTGCTTTCGTCCATAAGGTCATACCAAATACCAGTATAGGGAAAATTAGAAGTTACATTTTGAGTAGTCACATCAAAGTTGGCAAGGATAACCACATTTTTAAGTCCGTTAAGGGTTTCATTCCAAACATAAATGCGTTGCACAAGATTGTTAGTAGTCAAAGGACTTATACTAGAGCTCCCTTTAAATACTTCATTGCTTTGCTTCAGCGCGTTCATACGACTCCAATCATCGTATATTTTTTTACGTTGTGTATTTGTTAGCCAATTATTTACCCATTGTGGCTGGGGTTTAGTGTCAAGTTTACAATCACCCACAGTACCGTTTGTACAGGTATTAATCGAATTCTCCATACCCAATTCACCAAAATGCCAGATCATTTTTGGTCCAGGTACCAAAAGACTTACGGCTCCAATGGCCGACATTCTACTCAGCGCAACGTTTAGGTTTTTTACGTTATGTCCAGACTGTGTAGAATTCCCATAAATCTGATTTTTATACATCAGTCTTTCTTCGTCATGACTTTCTGGGTAGCCAACCAAACGTTTGCCATTAAACCCACGACTTTCAGATCGCATTCGCTCAATGTTGTTGCTGGAGTTATGCCCCATACTGAGTTGGTTGTAAGGCTCGGTCATTTTGCCCCATAGCATGATGCCTTTGCCTTCACTAAGGCGGTAGTTTGCCCATTCTGCTTCTTCCGTATCTCCACCCAAATGCTCAAAAATGACATAGTGGTTTGCGTCCAATGACCAAGAATAATCGGCGTATTCTTTTAGTACAGCAACCCTGTCTGCTTGATAATTCTCCGTACAGCCTTCATCGTTTGCGGTACAATTTTGCGTAAACCCTTTGGTCAAATCCCAACGGAATCCATCGATCTTATACTCCTCAATCCAATGTTTAATCACACGCTTGGTAAAGTTTTTTGTCATTGTAGATTGATGGTTAAAATCACTCCCCACATTAAAACTGTGTTTGGGTTCTTCATTAAAATATGGGTTTTCACTCGATGGGTCGCCCCAGCCATTTCCATCAGGATCATCCATCCACATACGTACCCCTGGTGCACGGCCAAATGCGTGATTTATGGCTAAATCTAAAATAACAGCAATACCATTTTGGTGTAAGGTATCGACCAGCTCTTTGAATTTTTCTGGTGTGCCGTAAAACTTATCAAGCGCCATATGAAAGGCGGTATTGTAGCCCCAGCTCTCGTTACCTTCATACTCCATTACAGGCATCAGTTGAATGGCATTGATATTTAAATTTTTAAAATAACCCACACGATCAATAAGGTCTTGAAAGGAACGGTTGGCATCAAAATCACGAATAAGCACTTCGTAAATAACCAAATCCTCTTTAGGAGGTTTTTGGAAGTTAGTTACTTGCCAGTTATATACGGTTTGACCTGTTTGTAAAACGGTTACTTCGCGTTCTTGTCCAGTAGGATAGGTTGGAATGTTCGGATAAGAACTACTTGGAATGTATTCATCATCAAATGGAGAGAGAACCAACGTGGCGTAGGGATCCGCGGTTTTTACAATGGCAGGACTATTTGTTACGGGTGTGGTGTCATACACCCAGTACTGATAATGATAGATTTCGTTTGGAGTCAACCCATTAAGTTCTAACCAAAATAAATTGGAGGTTGGGTCTTTTTTCATTAGATACGTACTGCTTGTGGTGTAGTTATTAAAACTACCTGCCACATATACATAATCTTTGTTTGGAGCATTCAGCACAAGAGTGGCTTTTGAGGTATCACTGTGGTAATTGATTCCCTCATGTAGTCCTACTGGAATAGCCTCTTCGGTTACGCTTGGAGCAACTTCAACAGCGAGTTCAATTCTGGCCGTTTCGCTAGAGCTGAATGGGCTTCCCTCTATCCTAAGAGTACCATTAGAACTGACGTTTAAGCTTAAATTGTACGTTGGATATCCATTCCCACTATCAATAAGTACATCATTAAAATAGCTTGAAAAAGAACCTGCTTCTTGAGCTCCATTTGCAGACATTACAGCATAAACATTCGTATTTTGATTGGCATGTACTAAAATTGTATTGCCAGAGTGGGAGGTAACATTCATGAGTACTTTTCCCACATCAATTAAAAAATCCTGAGTTTTACGTTCTCCTGATCCTTGATCATTACCATTTTTTGCCTTTACCAAGATCCCCATTTGAGTAATGCCTGTGTCGTTAAAAAAGGTATTTGGAGTTAGCGTAAAGCTGTAAGACCCATCGCCATTGTTTGTTAGTTTAAGCGCTTCATTTGAATTGCTCCAATCACCATTCCCAACATCTGGTCCATCAGCTTGAACACCATTTTTAAAATACCAAGCCCACAGATACACATCATCACTCCCCCATTGTGAAGGAGAAATGCCACTAAATTTTAAGGTAATTGATTCATCTTCATTAAAGGGATTAGGAGTAATGATCAAGGTTGCATTTTGAACTTGACCAAGTGCGAAAGCACATAGTAAGGAAAACGTTAGTGTGTAAAGAATTCTAGGCATAAGACAAAAAAGCGGTAGAGTAATAAAATCACTGTACCGCTTCATAAATTAAATTAGTATTAAATTATTTTCCTTCAGCTACAGTGATGGTTTT
>JAACDD010000048.1 GCA_009937085.1 Bacteroidota bacterium | reverse complement strand
CGAGATGATACCAAAAGTGCGTCTGCGTGCTATTTCTTCCAAAAAACTCATAGTTGCAAAAATACCACGGTTTTGATAAACGCTTAAGGTTTTAGTCGAATAATAATATCAATTGCTTTTTATAAAGCGAACTACTTCTTGTTTGTTTTCAAATTGAATAATAATAAAATAGTGCCCTTGCGGAATCTCGCTCACATTCAAATGTTCAGAAGTGCTATTTCCAAGCGGTACTTGTTGTAGCATTTTTCCAGTTAGCGTGTAAATGGAAGCGGAATGCATTGGTAGTTTGGTGGTTAGGGTGATGCTTTCGTTTGCGGGATTGGGATACGCTGCTACAATAGTATTATCCGTTGGGCTTATCAGATTAAGTGTGTAACAGTCCGAAAAATCTGTTGCTGTAATAGGTGAAGGAGTTGAAGCTGCTTTATCAAAATTTATTTTGGCTATCACAGGGTCATAAATAGGTTCAGAAGTGATAGCATCTTTTGGACCCGGGCCAATAGCATAATGCATGATTTCATCCGAGTTGATCACGTGCCCTAAACCTGCAGCATGCCCTGTCTCGTGACGTACCACAGCATTAAAATCAAACTCTGAAAATGTTGCGTCTCCATTAAAATCCCAGCTCACATCAGGACTAAACACATAATCTATCTCATAAAAAAAAAAATAAAGTGAGGTTTCGTTTGTAAGGCCATTTGTTATACCATAACCAGAAGTTCTGCTGAGAACAAAACCCAAAACGCCTTCTTCAGTAGTGTCAAAAGAAATAGAATTTATATTGTCGTCTACCAATTTAGCGGTTGTTGTTGCATCACTAATAGTAAATTTAGAACCAGCGTTACAAACAATAGCATCAAAACCGCTTTCAAAAGCACTTACCGCAGCAGTATTGCTATCAAAGTCGGTGTGATAATTAAATAGATAAGCACCGTTTTCAAAATTCCCAGTGCTTGTAGCTTCATTTGCATTGTGATCGCTAATGTGATGAATGGGATATTCCACTTCTTTTCCGTCTCTAATGGTAGCGTCACTGTAACTTCCGGTAATATAATTGTGTGTGACTTCAAGTCCTGTAATAGTATGGGTTACGCCTGCACTTGTTTCCACTTCTACTGCTCCAGAACCAGCACCACTCGGTACTTTAATTGTTATTTCGGTATCTGTCCAACTCTCAATATTTGTTTCTAGGGCTTCAATGGTGGTAGCACCACCATCATCTGCGTTTTGAAAACGTACAATTCCAAGATCTGTACCAAAATTAGCACCACTGATGGATAGAACAGAACCGTTTCCAGCAGCTATTTCTGTTGGACTTAAGGCGTTAATCTGCGTTTTTTCTACACCAAAAACGCTTTTTTTTTTGATGTTCACCTCTTCAGTTTCAAAGTAATTGGTTTCTTTTATTTGAGTTGCTTCACGCTTTGTTAAAGACGTTATGGTGTCCTCTAGCTTTTTGTGGTTTGAGAAGCTTAAAAATGGATTTATGACATTTCCTTTCTTTAAGTTGTATCGATATACCCCTTGGCTTAGTCCAACACTTTTATATATTGGTTTTGTAGATGGAAATCCTTCAAGTGCGATATCAGCATTTTTTGCTACAAAAACCCCAACAGCATTTACGGGGAGTTTCAGTGCAGGACGAACAATATGCGATTGAAGTCCAATGGTACCGCCAAGGCTTACAAGGTGTATTTCTGACTTGCTGTCTCCTTTGTGTATTTTGCTAACTTCAAGGGTGTGAACCGTATAAATATTTTTGTGACCCACATCCCAATAGGATACCTTATTAACAACTTTACCTTCAACAATTGCATCAGCTATGGCCACTTGTTTTTCTAGTGGAATTTTGTTTAGAAGTTGTACTTGTGAAAATAGATACGCAGGTAAAAAAAATACGCAAAAAGTGATGATATATTTCATTACATAAATGACATGGCCTTTCAAATATATCAATTTAAAATTAGCTGTTGGACATATCATTTTTTGTATTTTTAATTTTTATATGGAAGAACAGGTTATTTTAGTTGATACCGCAGATAATCAACTGGGTTTAATGCCCAAAATGGAAGCGCATGAAAAGGGCGTATTGCACCGTGCATTTTCGGTTTTTGTCCTCAACGACAAGGGTGAATTGATGCTGCAACAACGCGCCTTACACAAATACCATTCACCAGGTTTGTGGACCAATACCTGTTGCAGTCATCAACGGGATGGTGAGACTAATATTGCTGCTGGCCAGCGTAGATTGCAAGAAGAAATGGGATTTGTTACTGAACTTCGAGAAGTAACTTCATTCATTTATAAAGCGCCATTTGATAACGGACTTACTGAGCATGAGTTGGATCATATCATGATTGGTCAATATAACGACGTACCCAATATTAACTCAGATGAAGTTGCCAATTGGAAATGGATGCCTGTGGCAGAAGTTCATGGCGATATTACTGCGCGTCCCGAGCACTATACCGCATGGTTTATTATTATCTTTGAGCAATTCTATGAAAAAATAAAATTGCTATGAATAAAGTAACCGTGAGCCGAAAGGCACACTTTAATGCGGCGCACCGACTGTACAGAAAAGATTGGACAGATGCCCAAAACGAAGCTATCTTTGACAAGTGTAGTAACCCCTATTTTCACGGGCACAACTACGATCTTATTGTTTCGGTTACGGGTGAAATTGACCCAGAAACTGGCTATGTGATGGATATGAAGGTTCTTAAGGATTTGATCAAAGCCCATATAGAAGACGCATTTGATCATAAAAATTTGAACGAGCAGGTGCCTGAGTTTGCATCTCTGATTCCTACTGCAGAAAATATATCTGTGGTGATTTGGGAAAAGCTTAGACCTCACATTGAAAAAAATAACGATTTATCTATAACTTTGTATGAAACCCCTCGAAACTATGTACAGTTTTCGGGGCCTAAATAAACATAAGACTTATGGCATCTATTCGCGACTTAAAAAAAGATATCAACCACGTGTTGGGAGAGATTATTGAAATGACTTTTGACTGGGAAAAAGCTAATCCAGACGCCGATAAAAAATCTTCTTCGGCTATTGTTGACGAGGCCATAACCGCCTTTGATGCATTCAGTGTAAAACTTAATCAAAAAGACATTGCGAACAAAAAAGCACACTTTCGTGCAATTCAAGATGAGCTTACTGATAAAGGGAATGCACTGATTGAAAAACTTAATGCACTTTAAGTACTTTTCTAAATGTTAGGTTAATGCGCGGCTCAACTTCTCGTGCTGTTTTTGCAACTTGATGTTTCCAATAGTGTTGCGTGCTTCCTTCCATAAGCAGTAAACTTCCATGTGCTAACGCAAATTTTAGACGTTGGGTTTTATCGTGTTTGTGCTTAAGATGAAAATAGCGTTCTGCTCCCAAACTCACCGACGCAATTACAGGATTTTGTCCTAATTCGGGTTCGTCGTCGGCGTGCCAACCGTTACTGTCTTTACCTGTTCGGTACAAATTCAATAAGACAGTAGTAAAACGTTCCTCGCAAAGAGTTTTAATTTTTGTTTCGATTTCCTTGAGAGGTTTGGTCATCGGGTTTGGTTGCATCACAATCCCAGAATATCCGTATGGGTCTGTAGTATGTCCGTGTAATGACGTCATACGTGGTTGTGGATAGGTTTTTCCAAAAACAGTAATCGGGTCATTTTGCCACGGAATAGTATCCAGCAACTCCGAAAAATAGCTGTCTGCAACATCTTTTGCTAAAAAATTCGGGTAATACCGAATTGTAGCGTCGGGAAGTTTGGGTTCAAAAACATCAAAAAGGAATGACATTATTTTACGTTTTTTTTAGTGTTTCGCTTTTTGGTCACTTCTTCTTTATAGTGCAAAAATAAGGTATTTACAAACCCCAAAATTAATGCTACTCCTATAACGATATATGCCATGGTAAAAAGTTTACCCAAATTGGTTTGTGGTGAAAAATCGCCATAACCAATAGTGGTTAGGGTAATGACCGAAAAATAAAGCGAATCCAACCACGACCAATCTTCAATATAGCGATAGGCGATTGTCCCGATACCCAAAAAAATATTGGTTGCAAAAATTAAACTACGGTAGGCAGGGTCTCGCCAAAAAGAAAGTAGTGTATGCCAAAAAAATAACATGGTGTACGGTTTTTTATAAATGTAATGTAATTTTTAAAAAAAAAATCCCTCACATATTTATGAAGGATTTATATTGTCTTGTAAGCTATGACTTCTAAAGAAGGGCAACAATTTTGTCTTTCATTTCTTTGGCGTTCATCTTCTTAGTGAGCTTTTCATGAACTTTTTTTGTTTTACTGTCAATAACCAAAACAAAACCAGTTTTATTGTGTTTACTTACAATGTCATGAATCCCTAAAGCCTTCGATAGCATTTTTGCTTGAGCTTTAGTGGCGTCGTTTGTAAAATCTAGTTTTACAAATAGAGTAGGCTTGCCTTCTAAAGACGCCTTTAGTTCTTTTATAGCTGGTGCAATTGCTTTACAGGAACCACACCAATCTGCATGAAATTTCACAATCATGAGTTGGGCGTGCTCTTGTTCTTGAGCACTACTAGTTATAGAAAATATAGAAAATGAAAAAACACAAATGAGAATAGTCAACTGTTTCATAAATTAAGATTTGGATTAATATTACCTAAAATTAAGATAAATAGTTGATATAGCGGTTTAAAATATGTTTTTCTTACTGATTTCCCTTTTTTAATAATATTATATGAATATATCAGCTGGAGTAATTTTAGTTAAATTTAAGTGTCAACTTTAATTAAGTCGTAAAATTCACCCAAACTGAAAGAGTCTCGTTCTAATACGCTATGATTTATTTGATCATATCAAAACTGCGTTTGATAAAGGTGGTAAGTTCTTCTCCTTTTAGTAGCGATTGCGACAAACGTGCTAAATCTAACGACTGCTTTATTAAGCGTTCTTGTTTCTTTTTGGTTTTGGTTTCCAAAATTTGTGATACCAACGGGTGGTTTATATTCACCACCAATTGATACATATCGGGGAAACCACCTCCAAACATACCGCCGCCGCCGCCAGTCTGTTGCATTTCTTTCATACGTCGCATAAACTCAGGTTGCGTAATCATAAATGGCGCTGCCTCGCTGTCCATCGCTTCTAACTGCACCGTGTATTGCTCTTTTGGTACAACGTCTTCAATAAGTGGTTTGAGTGTTTCTTTTTCCTCGTCACTTAGTTTAGAAAGTTGTGGTTCGTCTTTAGCAATCAGCTTATCTATATGATCCGAATCTACGCGTACAAAACCTAACTTGTCGTCTTCTTGCTCTAATTTTTGCAACAAATGCCCCACAATTGGTGAGTCTAACAACAGCACCGTATAGCCTTTGTCTTTGGCAGCCTGAATGTAAGCGTGTTGCTCCTCAGCATTTGCGGCATATAACTGTATTAGCTTTCCGTCTTTGTCTGTCTGCGCTTCTTTGGTTTGTTCTTTGAGTTCGTCTAACGTCAAGAATGTTCCGTCTGTAGTAGGGAAGAGGTTAAACTTTTTTGCTTTATCGTAGAATTTTTCTTCAGAAAGCATTCCGTATTCAATTACCATTTTGATGTCGTTCCACTTTTGTTCTAAGTTTTCACGCTCATTTTTAAATATGGATTGCAATTTATCCGCTACTTTTTTGGTAATATAATTGCTGATTTTCTTCACTGCACCGTCTGCCTGAAGGTAACTTCTAGATACGTTTAATGGAATATCTGGTGAATCAATAACACCACGCAACATGGTCAAAAACTCAGGAACAATACCTTCTACGTTGTCTGTTACAAACACTTGATTTTGATACAGTTGAATGCGGTCTTTTTGAATATTGAGATCGTTATTCAACTTCGGGAAATACAAAATTCCTGTCAGCGCAAATGGATAATCTACATTAAGGTGAATATGAAATAATGGCTCCTCAAACTGCATCGGATAAAGCTCACGATAAAACGAAGTGTAATCTTCGTCTTTTAACTCATTTGGCTTTTTTGTCCATGCTGGAGTTGGATTATTGATAATATCATCTACCGTTTCTTTGATCTCTTTTTTATCGTCGCCTTCGCCTTCTTCACGCGTTTCTTCACGTGTTCCAAACTTAATCGGAATGGGCATAAACTTATTGTACTTGGCAAGTAATTCACGAATGCGCGCTTCTTCCAAGAATTCATCCGAATCGCTGTCGATATGCAAAATGATTTCTGTTCCGCGTGCTGTTTTGTCATGTTCAACAAGTGTGTATTCGGGGGAACCGTCACAAGTCCAATGCGCTGCAGGAGCATCTTTATGTGATTTCGTGATGATTTCGACTTTCTCTGACACCATAAATGCAGAATAAAATCCAAGACCAAAATGTCCGATAATCCCGCTATCTTTTGCACTGTCCTTATATTGATTGATAAATTCCTCTGCACCCGAAAAAGCCAACTCATTAATGTATTTGTTGACTTCCTCTATAGTCATCCCCAAACCTTCATCTGTTACATGAAGTGTGCGTTTGTCTTTGTCAACCTTAATTTCAATTTGCGGATTGCCATATGTGATGTTTGCCTCACCAATATTGGCAAGATGCTTTAGTTTAAGCGTAGCATCTGTCGCATTTGAAACCAGCTCACGTAAGAAAATTTCGTGATCACTGTAAAGGAATTTTTTAATGAGTGGAAAAATGTTTTCAACCGCAACATTTATTTTACCTGAAGCCATAATTTTTATGTTTTTTAATTTAAACCAAAAAAAGTACCAAAATGGATTGGCTGACATGATGACACAATATTTTTGTTTAAATATTTTGTTTTTTTGTTAAACATTTTTATATTTGTGGAGTAATCAATGAACAGAATTGTTTCGGAGAAATTTGCTATGAAAACTCTTACGATTACACAACACTCCTTTTATTGGTTTGTTTATTTTGGTTAAGTTGTTCGAAGGTGCATCGTGGTTGTTGCACCTTCTTTTTTTCTACCATTTTATTTTGTTTCTTGCACCTTCAATTTAACTAATTATGTACAGCTCTCGAATTGCAGGCCTAGGACACTATGTTCCTGACAACGTTGTGACAAATGACGATTTGTCCAAATTCATGGATACTAACGATGAATGGATAACCGAACGCACCGGAATAAAAGAGCGCCGATTAATTAAAAAAGATTCAGGAGAGGGCACAACAACCATGGGCGTAAAAGCTGCCGAAATGGCGTTAGAACGTGCCGCAATTAATAAGGATGATATCGACCTTATAATTTTTGCTACGCTTAGTCCCGATTTGTACTTCCCAGGTTCTGGCGTGTTGTTACAAAATCAAATGGGCATGGGAACATGTCCCGCATTGGATATTCGCAACCAATGTTCAGGCTTTATATATGGACTTTCTGTTGCCGATCAATTTATTAAAACGGGCATGTACAAAAACGTATTATTAGTTGGTTCTGAGTACCATTCTGGCGGTATGGACTTTACCACACGCGGACGTACTGTTTCGGTTATTTTTG
>JAACDD010000047.1 GCA_009937085.1 Bacteroidota bacterium | reverse complement strand
TTTTTAATTGACGCACAATAGGTCCTTGTCGCCAAAGCGAATGTAGGGAGCGCCAAATGCCTTTTGGTTGGTGTTCTGTGGTGTTGGGTAATGCGTTCCAACGATTCAGTTTTTGCTTCTTTGGATTGTAGAGGTGGTAGTAGTTTTTTGGATAATAGGTTGCCAAAATACGCACCAAATCACGGCTGTAGTTTCCCAAGCCACTAGCGTTGTGAAAAATTCGCTTTGCATCGTATCCAATTCGCATATGGCAAAACTACTCTATTTTAGAGTAATGGACTTAAAAATACTACCTTTGGATCAATGAAAATTAGTGGCTTTACCTTTTTGCGTAATACGTCTAAATTGTATTATCCTATCCTTGAATCCATACAATCGGCGTTGCCTATTGTAGATGAATTTGTTATCGCCCTTGGTAAAGGCGACGCCGATGATGACTCAGAAGCTAAAATTCGCAGTTTACAATCTGATAAAATCAAAATTATCCACACCGAGTGGGATACTGAGAAATACCCTCGAGGTATGGAACATGCCCATCAAACGGACATTGCTAAAGAAGCGTGTTCTGGTGACTGGTTGTTGTATTTGCAAGGCGATGAGTTAATTCATGAGCAAGATTACAACGAAATCAAAACAAAATGTAAGCAGTACTTAAATAACGCAAACGTAGATGGTTTTTTATTTAATTACTTTCATTTTTATGGCGATTATGACCATTATTTCCGTGACCATTGCTGGTATCCGTATGAGATAAGAATTGTTCGCAATGCGCCTGAAATACACTCGTTTGAATCGGCACAGTCTTTTCGTCGAATTCCTAATTTTAACGGTATTAGCTATCGTTCAAAAGAAGGAACATCAAAACTTAATGTTATAAAACTGAATGCAAGCATATATCATTACGGTTGGGTGCGTCCGCCTAAATTGATGCGTAAAAAGCGCTTGTATTTTTCGAATACGCATAGGGGGAATACGGCCACCAAAACAGAATACGAAAAATACGCTGCGGAATATGACTATGGACGCATGGATTATTGTCTAGTATTTAAGCAATCGCATCCAAAGTTTATGAAGCAAAAAATAGCTGAACTTGATTGGCAAAACAGCTTACGTTTCTCAGGTCCAAATGTAATTGGCAGGCCGGAGGCAAAACACGAACGTGCAAAATATCGATTGATTATTTGGATAGAACGTACGTTTTTTGGCGGTAAGGTACTGGGCGGGCACAAAAACTATAACGAAATATAACCGTTACTTATTTGCTTAATATTCCATTCACACACACAAACTGCTTTGCCTTCATGCGTTCTTGCATCAGCTTGTGATTAATGTTTGTTCCTTCTTGATTGTAATTTCGTTTGTGGTCTAAGTGATATACAATTGCCTTGTTTTTCATGGATTGCTTTGTGCGTCCAATTCCTTTCAGTCGCCACTCTACATCATCATCTTCACCTACAGTCGCATGTACGTAAGCTTCATCAAAACCATTAATTTGAAGTAGTAATTCTTTCTTGATTCCCCAGTTACAACCCTTAAGCCCACGTTCTTTTGTGCTTAAAGAAATGTTTGTGTAAAGACCTTCCTTTAGTTTTTTTGCGCCACCCAAAACCAAATCTATTATCGAAAATCCATCAAACTGCATTTTTTCTTGAAGCTCTGTAGTCAGTTGTTGAGAAAGCATTACGCGTCTTCCATAGTAAATTTTATTGCCGCCTTTCACTTTTTGATAAGCCTTAACAAAGTGTTTATGCGGAATACAATCACCATCAATAAATACCAAAAAAGATCCTTTTGACGCGCTGACAGAAGTATTTAATATTCGATTTTTACGAAAGCCAATGTCCTCCTGTGTGGTGTGGTGAAGCGGGAAAGAATATGTATGAGTAGCTAAAAATGCTTTTGTTTTTTCGTCTTGACCATCTTCGGAAACGATAACCTCGAAACCTGATACACTTTGTTTGGAGAGCGCGTCTAATATTAGCGCAAGATTCGCGACGTTATTGTAATGCGAAATAATGACACTGATCATAAGAAACTACACCGCTACGTTGTGCTCTCTAAGCGCATCGTTAAGTGATGTTTTTTTGTTTGTACTCTCTTTGCGCTTACCAATAATCAGCGCGCAAGGCACTTGATAATCGCCTGCAGCAAAAGTTTTGGTATAACTACCCGGAATGACTACCGAGCGAGCAGGAACCACTCCTTTTCGTTCTACTGGCTTATCTCCGGTAACATCAATAATTTTTGTAGATGCGGTAAGTACCACATTTGCGCCAAGAACAGCTTCCGTTTCTACACGTACGCCTTCCACCACAATACAACGCGAACCAACAAATGCATTGTCCTCAATAATTACAGGTGCAGCTTGTAAAGGCTCTAAAACCCCACCAATACCAACACCACCGCTTAGGTGAACATTTTTTCCAATTTGCGCACAGCTACCAACCGTTGCCCACGTGTCTACCATAGTTCCTTCATCGACATAAGCACCGATGTTTACATAAGAAGGCATTAAAATCGTACCTGCAGAAATATACGCGCCTTTACGTGCTACCGCATGCGGTACGACACGGATTCCTTTTTCTTTGTAGCCTGTTTTGAGCGGAATTTTATCGTGAAATTCCAGCGGACCTACCTCAATCGTTTCCATTTGTTGAATAGGGAAATACAGTACTACCGCTTTTTTAACCCATTCGTTAACTTCCCATCCGTTGGCAGTTGGTGTTGCTACTCTGAGTGTTCCTTGATCTAATTGATCAATAATGGAACGAATGGCGTTTTGTGTTTCTTCTTCTTGCAATAGTGCTCGGTTGTCCCAAGCCGCTTCGATTAGTGCTCTGCTCATGTAATTTTTTTTCAAAGATACATTCTTGAAGGCAAACCAATTAAAGGATTCACAAAAATTCATTGACTACCTTTGCATCATGGCGCGAATTATGGCAATAGATTATGGAACAAAACGCTGCGGTATTGCAGTAACAGACCCACTGCAAACCTGTGCTTTTGGATTGGATACGGTTGCGCCAGACAAACTGATATCTTTTCTAAAAGCCTATACCACCACTGAGTTAGTAACACATTTGGTTGTAGGCGAGCCCAAACAGCGCGATAACACCCCTTCCGAAATAGAATCTAAAATTGCTACATTTCTAATAAAATTAAAACGCGAATTTCCCACGCTTGATATCGTTCGTTACGATGAGCGTTATACCTCTAAGATGGCAATGCAAGCACTTATTCAAAGTGGTGCTCCCAAAAAAGTACGCCAAAAGAAAGCAGTTATTGATAAATTAAGTGCAACGCTTATCTTGCAGGGATATTTAGACCAACACCAACGCATATGATACTACCCATTGTTGCTTACGGCGATCCAGTGCTAAAAAAGAAGGCAGCACCTATCGAAAAAACCCATCCAAACCTAAAAAAACTGATTAGCGATATGTGGGAAACCATGTATGCAGCACAGGGAGTTGGATTGGCAGCGCCTCAAATTGGCGAATCTATTCGTTTGTTTATTGTTGATGGCAGTCCGTTTGCAAACGATAACTCTATCGATAATGTTGAGCAGCGTGAATTGCGAAAATTTAAGAAAGTATTTATCAACCCAGTAATCACAGCGTATAGCGGCCCACAAGAATCCTTTAACGAAGGCTGTTTGAGTATCCCTGATGTAAGAGAAGATGTAACTCGTTTATCTACCATAGAAATTGAATATTGCAACGAAAAATTTGAACGTGTAAAATCAGAATTTACGGGGATTTCCTCTAGAATTATCCAACACGAATACGATCATGTTGAAGGCATTTTGTTTACCGATAAATTGGGTCCACTGAAAAAAAAGTTGCTTAAAACAAAACTGACACAAATCTCTAAAGGTAAAATTACGGCGGATTATCAAATGCGTTTTCCAAATAAAAATAGCTTGCGTTAATGAATAATAAACGCACAAAACAGCTTAAGGCATTTGACCGTTTGTTAACCATTATGGACGAACTCCGTGAGGGGTGTCCATGGGACAAAAAGCAAACGTTTCAGTCGCTTCGGCATTTGACCATTGAGGAAACCTATGAGCTCAGCGAAGCTTTATTAGAGGAAGATTTAGGAGATATTAAAAAAGAATTAGGCGACGTATTGCTGCACATTGTTTTTTATGCCAAAATTGGTAGCGAGCAAGATGCGTTTGATATCGCCGATGTGGCAGACGCTATTTCCGAAAAACTCATTCAGCGCCATCCGCATATTTATGGAGACGTTAAGGTGGCTGATGAAGAAGAAGTCAAAAAAAATTGGGAAAAGCTAAAGCTTAAAGAAGGCAATACTAGTGTGCTTTCGGGGGTCCCCAAAAGCTTACCCAGTTTGGTCATGGCAAGTCGTATGCAAGACAAAGCCGCTGGAATTGGTTTTGATTGGGACGCTATTGATGGTGTTAAAGAAAAAATCAAAGAAGAACTTCTTGAACTGGAACACGAAATCAAACAAGACAACAAAGAAAAAATAGAAGCCGAACTTGGCGATGTGTTCTTCTCACTTGTGAATTATGCACGCTTTCTCGGGGTTAATCCAGATGACGCACTTTCCTCCACAAACAAACGATTTAGAGCACGATTTACAGCAATGGAAGCGGCTGCAGCTAAGCAAAATATTGCATTGGACTCCTTGACCGAAGCACAATGGGAATTGCTGTGGCAAGACGCAAAAAAAATGTTGGCTAAGAATTAGTTCTTGTTAAGCTGCTTCGTCAAACGCTTCTTCTCAATTAATTCGTCTAAACGTTCTTGATGTTTGGCGATATCCGTTTTAACCTTAACTACAATCGGATTTTTCTCTTGATTTTTCCCAAAAAACTGAAGATTCGTTTCAAGTTGAATAACTTCCTGCTTGATTTCTTCAATTCTTCGATTTAGTGAATGGATTTCCTTGCGAAGAACATCGTCATTTCCGCGCATTCCATCCAATCTGTTTTGGTAGCTTTTTTGTGTGATTTCAGCCTTTGAAAGCCCTGCAGATTTGTATGCTTTTTCTACAATTCGATTAAACTCATGCTCAATTTTGGATTTGTTATTGGGCACACGTCCAATGCTGTTCCATTTGCTCACTACAGCGTCTATATCGAAACTTTCATCTTTAGTTTCCAATGCTTTTTTAAGTGTACTCAGCAGCTCATTTTTCTGTTTTAAATGTTCGTGCTCCTGTTTACTTGCCTTATTTTTGCTTGAATCAATTAGTTCAAAATATTCGTTGCACGCACCTCTAAATTTATTCCACAGTTCTCCATCGTCTTTTCTGCTTACTGGGAATGTGTTTTTCCATTCCTTTTGTAAGGCAATGATTTTTGGTGTGATTTCCTTAAAATTTGTTTGTGTTTTAAGCACCTCAACTTGCTCGATAAGTTCTTTTCGTTTGGCTATGTTTTCGGCAAAAACACGCTTCAATTGCTTGTAATATTGCGTTCGTTTTTTCCGAAAGACCTTGGCTGTTTTTTTAAATTCATCCCACAAGTCATCCCGTTTTTTCAATGGAACTTTACCTACAGCGAAGAATGATTCCCTTAGGCCGTCATAGGTTTTTGTGAGTTGATGAATGTTCGTTTTAGTTGAAATTTCTTTGGTTAATACATCTGTGATTTGTGCTAAAATCGATTGTTTTTTTATCAGATTTGCCTCAAATATTTCTTCTTGATTTTTTATGAAATAGCGTCGTTTGTCGTGGATGACTTTGGTAGCTGCGCTAAACCGATCCCAAACTTGTTCGCTGTGTTCTTTATCTACAGGTCCAAGCTCATCTTTCCATTTTTTATGTAGGGTTTGTAAATGACGAAATGCCTTAGAAATATCTTCTATACTTGCTAATGCTTCTGCTTTTTCACAAATTTTAAGTTTCTCTTCCAAATTGAATTTAAAATCCAATTCTCTTAACTCTCTGTTTAGATGTAAAAAATCATAAAAATGCCCAACGTGATGATGGTAGGTTTTCCATATATTATTTGCCTCCATCCGAGGTACTTGACCAGACTCTTTCCAACGCTTTTGTAAATCTTTAAATTGATTATACGTTGTATTGATACTCTGCTCAACATTGATAAGTCCTTTCAGTTCCTCGATTAAGGCTAATCGATACGCTAAGTTTTTCTGCTGCTTTTCTTCCAGACTGCGATAGTATGTACCTCGATCTGACTTATAGCGTCTAAACAGCTCGTTGAATTCTTTTTTTACGGAAGGGTTAAAGTAAAACGCATCTGGATTTCCACCTTCTGCCAAAAAAGTTTCTTTTTGTTTTGTGGTTTCCTCCGATAATTTTCGGTTAAAAATTTTAACCAGTGGCTCAATCGTAGTTTTTAAATGCTGTACAGACTCTGTTTTTATTTTTTCAGCAAAAAAATCAACAAGTTCCTTTAATTCCATTGCTTCAAACTGCTCTATTTCAACAGTTTCTTTCGTTGGATTTTCGGAATCTTCTTCTGATGCTTCAGTAGCTTCGCTTTCAGATTCATTTGTAGGGGTTTCTTCTACAGTTTCTTCTAAAGTTTCAACTTTAACTTCCTCTTTTTGAGGTAATTCCTCAGAAGTTTCAGAAGCCGAAGTTTCAATTTCTGGAGCGGGTTTAGAAGTTTGTTCACTTACGGTCTCTTCGTTCGCCTGTTGCGAGTCGTTGTCGGTATGTTCCAACATAGTCATGATTTTAAAATCATGTCGAATATACAATTTATAGTATAGGGGTCAAAAAAATTAACGGTTCCATAATTCCCAAGAAGCCTCTGCTTGGCCTACGAGCATGCGCTGTCCATTGGAAACTGAAGCACCGTATGACGCTCCAGCCTTCATAAAAGCAGTTTCCGTAGGATTGTAAATCAAATCGAATAATACGTGTTTTGCTGTAAGTAAGCTGTAGTCTATATCTGGTTTCTCTTCAACTTTTGGAAACGTACCCAGAGGAGTGCAGTTTACAATTAGCTTATGTGTGTCGATGATAGCCGCGGTTAGCTCTTGGTACCCTAAACTAGTTGCTGTGCTTTTTCGTGAGACATGTTGTGTGTTAATTCCCATCTGATGCAGTGCATATACGATAGCCTTTGAAGCACCTCCTGTGCCTAAAATCAGTGCATTTTTGATGTCATCGTGAAGCAGTGGCTCAATGCTTTTGCCAAAACCAATATAGTCGGTGTTGTATCCTTTTGTAGTTCCATCTTCCTCAAAAACAATTGTGTTCACAGCCCCAATTGCTTTTGAAACCTCGTCTAAATCATCTAAAAACGGCATGACCTCTTGTTTGTATGGAATGGTCACATTTATACCCTGTAAATGTGGCGTTTGGAGTGTTTCTTTAAAGTTGTCAAGATTGGGCAAATCAAAATTTCCGTAACTGCAATGCAGTAGTTTTTCACGTTCAAATTTTTCGGTAAAATATGCTCTTGAAAAAGAGTAATCTATATCTCGCCCTAACAGTCCAAAACGCTGTTTATTTTTTTCGCTCATAATAATCCAAAACAAAAACAATTAGTAATCCAATAACACCCCAAAAAATAATCCAAAAAATGGATTTTTCAGGCATAGACGTGCCCAACTCTACAACTCGGTTTGTTGGCCAAAGTATAAATAATGATCCAAATACAAACCCAATAAGTGTGACTTGAAGTTCGTCATTCGCTTTTTGTTGGATTCTGTGGATCAGCGCTGATAAACTACTAATCCCTACCAAAGATCCCGCCATAAACACACCAAAAATGAGCGCGTAATTTGCATCTTGAGAAGCCAGTTCTGTAGTGAAAAAAGGAGATACCACCCACCTACCAAAGCCATTTACAGCATCAACCAAAAGGAAGGTGTAGTTTCCTAAAAGTATGAGTAAAAAAGATCCTGATAGCCCGGGTAGTGTCATGCCCACGATGCTGACAACTCCGCATAAAAACACATAAAATAAAGACGAATTTTGTTCTGAAGGGGACAAAATACTAAGCCCAATACCCACCGCAAGCCCAATAAGTGCACACACAATTGTTTTAGTCTGCCATGCGTTGTAATCCCGATAAAGTAAAATTGCAGACGCTAAAACTAAACCAAAGAAAACGGCCCAAACATGATATGGATATGTGTTCAATGCAACATCTAAAAGCAATGAAAGTGTAAAATAACTGAGAATTACCCCCAACAATAAGGTTGCTAAAAACGCCCCATTGATGTACTGCCAAAACGTTCGAAAACGCCCCCGAAATAACAAATAGACGGCTTTAAAATTTAGTCGTTGGAATGAAAAAATAAGTTCTTTGTAGAAGCCTGTTACCACGGCAACAATACCACCCGAAACGCCAGGAATTTTATTGGCAATACCCATGGCAATACCTTTGAGTATTAGCATTCCGTAATCTGAAAAAGAACGGTTATGCATCAGATTTATTTTTACTTAAACGCTCCAACAAAAACAACAAAATCAAACCAAGGAGAAAAGCTGTAATTGCAAGGGTTACTTGCGCATCTGAATTTAGGATATCTGGCATGACAGAAATAGCTGTTAAAGGCTCGCGTTCTCCGCTGCTATTTGTATAGTATTGTGTTACTTCTTTCCATGGCCAAACTTTATACAAAGAGCCCAATAGAAAGCCTGTCATTACTGCAAAAACGGCGTTTTTGTATTGTGTGAATAGCCAACGTAGAAGCTTTGCAAAAACTTTTAACCCCACCAATCCGCCACTAGCCATAACGGCAAAGACAATAAACCCTTCAGTTTGAAATGCCTTGATTTGCGCAACCGCTTCCAAAGCAGTACCATAAGCGCCCAACAAAACAAGAATAAATGCCCCTGAAATTCCAGGTAGTATCATGGCAATTACCACTAATAAACCACAAAAAAACAGGTAGATTAAACTTTCAGATCCCTCACTTGGAGAAACTAACCCAATACCAAAAGCAACACATCCCCCTAGTAATAGTATCAATATTGAAACAATATTCCAGTGGGAAACGGCATTTTTTAACACAAAAGCACTACCTAAAATAAGTCCAAAAAAGAACGCCCAAAGCGGAATGGGGTAGTGTGTAAGAAGCCATGAAATACCGCCTGTGACAAGCAAAATACTTGTGCCAATTCCAAGCGCTAGAGCGAGCAAAAAACTGCCGTCTAATGCGTCCCACGCCTTCTTGCGCTCGGCAGAAAAAAGTTGCAGTACAAGCGAAAGTGAAACATTGTCGATCGCATTTATAAGACGCTCATAAATATGCGTAATTAGTGCAATCGTACCACCCGAAACGCCAGGAACTACATCGGCTGCACCCATGGTCATGCCTTTGATGTACGTTATAAAATGTTGTTTGTACGCATTTTTCATTGCAGATCGACTTCGTAATTAAGAAATGTAAAACTACACAATAGCCACGAACATACTACGACTGCGATAATGTATCTTTTACCAAGTGCGCGGTTTTTGCGGGAGGGAAGGTTTCGTAGAAAACATCCAAGTCATTTGGATTGATAGAATAAGCGTTTTTCAAAAAAAACGATGCTTCACTTGCTTTAGCTTGCATCATGTAAAATCCTGCCAGCATGTAGTGTAATTGACTGTTTTCAGGGTGAAATTCGATGCCCTGACGCAATGCCTTTATTCCACTATCGTATTCTTGCATTTGAAGTAAAACTTGTGTCCAGTCTAGCCAAGTTTTCACCTCGTAATTGCCCAAATTCACCAAACGCTCGTATGCTAAATTAGCTTCTTCTAAAAAGCCTAATGCTTTGTTAGCTTGTGCATAAAATTTCCAATAATGTAGCTGCGTGTTGTCAATTTTAACTGCTTTTTTCACGTAATGTAGCACCTTGGCATATGCATTTTTACGCATATAAAACTCACAAAGCGAAAGCCAAGCTTTGTCTAATAACGGATCTTCGTGTATGGCTTTTTTGATAAACTTAACACCCAAAACTTCATTGCCCAATTTCAGATGACACTCGCCAATGCGCAACAATGCAAAGGCAGTAGGATCGTCGATTGTCAAGGTAACTTCGTAATGATTTATGGCTTCGTTAAACCTTCCTAGGTGTTCCAACGCTTTCCCTAATTCAAGATATGCACCAATAAAACGATCATCGCAAATAATGGCAAAGTCAAAAGCCGTAATGGCTTGTTCGTACATTTTTTTCACCAAATATTGTCTTCCCAGTTGATGCCAAGCCACCTCGTTATAGGGGTCTTTGTTTAAAAATTCGTTCATGTAGCTTATAGCTCCATCAGTGTCTTTTAATGACTCATAGCAGTAGATGATGTTGTATAACGAATGGTTGTCTGTTACTTCTTCCTCTAAGCATTTGATGAAATATTCTTTCGCCATAAAATACTCATCAAGGTGGAGGTATTCCATTGCCAAAAGCGAATGAAATTCATACTTAAAACTACTAAGTGACAGTCCTTTTTTTAAGCTTTCAATAGCTTCTTGGTGGTGGTTCGACTTGGACTGAATTACAGCCAAATGCTGATAGGCATATTCATTAAATGGCTCCAGTGACAATAGATTGTCTAGTAATAATCTTGCTTCGTCGTAAGTATTGGTAAGAATGTAATATTCTACAAGTAGGAGTGTAAGCTCGGTGGATTCTGGATGCTGACTTAATCCAACTTCAATGGCTTTTTTAGCCATACTTAAATTTGCCATGTCAATATAATATTGACCAATTTGCTCAAATTCTGTCGCATCGAAGAACTGAATTTCGTTTGTTTTTAGCATGAGCTCAAAACGAGAAACGGCTTGTTCAGAAAAATCACCAAATTGAAAATCCATAATCAGTTCTATAATATAAATCTACACATAGATTTATTTTAAGCGTTACTTAATACGCACAATTTTCAACAAAGTAATTAACAGTCTAAACTATCGAGAACTTCTAGGATTTTTTTACAGGCGTATTTTATTTGTTTTTTGGTAATCGTAAGCGGGGGAGAGATACGCACTGCTTTGGGTTCAAACAATAAAAAAAACAACAAAACTCCATTGTTAAGTGACTCTTTTACAAGGTCTTGTGCGCATTTGGGCGTATCCATAATTAGCGCTAACATCAACCCTTTTCCTCTTATTTTTTTTATTTTACTGTGGATGAGTAGTTCGCGAAAAAGGTGTTCTTTTTCTAGGGTTTCCGCCATTAAATTACTGCTTAAAATAGTGGATAGCGTTGCTCTACAGGCTGCTGCAATAACAGGATTTCCTCCAAAAGTGGTAATATGACCTAACGTAGGCGCTTCTTTGAGCTGCGCCATGTGGTGCTGTGCTGCAATAAACGCACCCACCGGAAGGCCACCACCTAAGCCCTTACCGGTAACCAAAATATCGGGAACCATATCGTGGTCCATAAAAGCAAATAGTTTGCCAGTTCTCCCCATTCCGGGCTGAATTTCATCTAAAATCAGCAATGCTCCAACCTTTTCACAGCGTTTTTTAATTTGTTTTAGATAACCATTTTCAGGCTCAATAAACCCTGCACCCCCTTGAATGGTTTCCAAAATGATGGCAGCAGTTTTTGTTGTAATGCGATCAATAGCGTCGACATCATTAAAATCAATAAACGTAGTCCCTGGAATTAATGGGCGGTATGCACTTTTTCTTTCCTCGTAGCCCATAACGCTCATGGCCCCCATGGTGTTTCCATGATATGCATTTTTAGCAGCGATAATTTCGGCACGTCCCGTTACGCGTTTGGCTAACTTTAATGCACCTTCGATGGCTTCTGTCCCCGAATTGGTTAGATAGGTGGTGTCTAGTGGGGTGGGAAGGTTGTCAGCGAGTAATTTTGTCAATAGTACAGGCTCTTTTTGTACAAATTCACCATACACCATGACATGCAAATACTTTCTTAATTGTCTTTTTATGGCACGTACTACTTTTGGATGCCTATGTCCCAAACTACATGCAGACACCCCTGCAACTAAGTCTAAATAGCGTTTGTTATTTTGGTCGTACAAATAGCAGCCCTTGGCACGAACAATCTCCAAACCCATTGGGTAAGGCGTTGTTTGTGCATGATATTTTTCAAATAAAGACGCTAATTTTTGCATTCCTTTATTGTTTTTTTTCCGGTAAAAGTTCTTGTAATTCAGGCGTTACCTGAATGGTGAATTGCTCCAGATCTATTCCGTGAAAAAGATCTTCTTTTTTATTGATTCGTTCATCTTCTCGCCATGAAAACCCTAATAATTGACGCGCGTTTGCAGGAATTTCATCTGGTGGATACACAATCCCGTCGGGGTTAGTGAAAAAGGTGACCTTGTCTATGGCACTTTCTTCAAAGGTCAGTCGGAGTGCACTGCAAATGGCTTTGTCAATTCCCACAAGGTCTAGGGTTTCGTCGTCATACAGGTAGTAAACCATTTCGGTATTTTGAATTACATCTACCGTTTCTAAACTTCGTCCTTTAAATTTCCCTCTTAATTGCAGTCCTTTAATTTGATTAAAATTAGCCTCATCGATTGTGTCTTGCTCAATTATAAATGCATTATTGTAAATCAAAAGCGAGTCCAAAACTTCCTTTTCCATGTCAATGGTCAAATGTATTTCATCGCCTGTCATTTGACTTTTTTCAGTCCATAAAATTGGGTTTCTGTCTGCGATTTCTTGTGGCGTTAAAAATTGCAACTCTTTGTCGCTCATCGGGTTTCTTATGAGCTTGGCACGTCCACTTTTCTGATTGAAATGAATGGAGTCGGTTTTTCCGCTTAGGTCTTCTTTAAAAATACGTACGTCGTGGAATCCTCGAAGAATACGTTCCTCTGGCGGACCTGTTGCTATGAGCGTATCAGCGTGAATAAATAACGAGTCTTGTTCTACTAAATTTATGGCTACTGCCCTGTGGGTAACCATTGCGGAATCTTTCGCCTTAAAAATTTGACCGTAATTTCCAGTCAAAAAAGTATTGTTGATGGTGTCTGTGATGCGGATGTTTTGTGTGGCTGCAGCATATTGTTTTGCATCGTCAAAATAGATGCTGTCTCCCAGCATATTCCGATTATCGTAATCAACAGATGCCTCTTTTTTGAAATAACCTGATTTGCGTTCGGTATCGTAAAACCCTTGTTTGCAGCGTACTATATAATCTTTCCCAATAATGACTGTCTTACCGTAGAAAAACGCATGTTTGCTTTCAGTATAAAAATCCAATCGTGAAGAAGTTAACGTAAAGTCAGGGTTTGTAATAACCACCTGATTTTCAAATTGGTATTTTTTACTTTCTGAGATATACGTCCCGCGCGTACTCGTTATGGTGGTCAGACTGTCATAAACGGTTCCGTTGGAAGGGTAAAAGGCTTTATCAGCAATACGGTCAAAATAGAGCGTATCTGTTTTGAGCAACATTTCTTTGTTGTCAACTATTACGTTTTCCTTGGCAACAGCCAGTTTGCTTTTTCCATCATAATTAACCAGTTTGCTTGTAAGCACTAAACTATCGCCTTGCTCGATACGCACATTCCCAATAGCATTGAATCTGTTTT